>CAYOKU010000083.1:0-10083 GCA_964404645.1 uncultured Alistipes sp. | reverse complement strand
ATTTACGATTTCCGCCGCTACAAACGCCTCTTTGAAGGTATCATTTATCGGCTACAAAACCACAGTAACCCCCCCCCTGGCCGGTAAAACGCGGATAGACATTATTTTAAAAGAAGACACGCAAGCCATCGATGATGTTATTGTCGTAGCGTTTGGTACTGCCAAAAAAGAGGCATTTACCGGATCGGCCACAGTGATCAAATCCGATGAGATTGTAAAGACCCAGCAATCGAATGTGGCTCAATCTCTTGTCGGTAAAGTAGCCGGTGTGCAATTGACCAATAGTTCGGGTCAGCCTGGAGCTGCTCCGACAATTCGTATTCGCGGCTTTGGTTCAATTAATGCCGGAAAGGATCCACTCTGGGTCGTGGATGGTGTTCCTTATGACGGAGATCTTAATAATTTAAACCCCAGCGATATTGAGTCGATGACCGTGCTTAAAGATGCGGCATCGAATGCTTTGTATGGTGCGCGTGGAGCCAACGGCGTGATTATGATCACAACCAAACGTGCCAAAGCTGGTAATGCCGTAGTATCGGTAGATGCCAAATGGGGTGTGAACTCGAAAGCCATGAAGAATTACGAGTATATCACCAATCCCAAACAGTACTATGAACTTCATTATTCGGCTCTCAATAATTACTATCGTTCGCAAGGATACTCCGAAGTACAGGCTTACGAAAAAGCCAATAAGAATTTGACTGCTTCCGCTGCCGATGGTGGTTTGGGCTATCAGATCTATACGGTTCCTGCTGACCAGACTTTTATCGGTATGAACGGCAAAGTGAACCCCGCAGCAACCCTTGGTAATAAAATTACCTACCAAGGCAAGGAATACCTGCTCACGCCCGACGATTGGGATGAGGCCGCCTATCGCTCTTCGTTGCGTCAAGAGTATAACATCAGCGTATCGGGCGCAACTGACCGCAGCTCTTTCTTCGGCTCGTTTGGTTATCTTAATAATAAAGGTATTACCGGTAACTCAGATATGTATCGTTATACGGCTCGATTAAAGGCTGATTATCAAGCAAAGAAGTGGTTGAAGGTAGGAGGAAACGCCGCTTATGCGAATTTCAACTACAATCAACTCTCCGATGAGGGCTCATCGAATTCATCGGGTAATGTTTTTGCCTATACTTCAGCAGTTGCTCCCATTTATCCGCTCTATGTGCGTGACGGCAGTGGTAAAATCATGAAAAATAGTGCTGGCATTACGATGTATGACTACGGAGACGGTATGAATGCAGGTTTGAAGCGTGGGTTGTTCCCCGGATCGAATGCATTGTCGAGCACTCTGCTGAACACAAATCTTTCGGAAGGAAATGCCTTTAACGGAACAGGGTTCTTTGACGTGACCTTCTTGCGTGACTTCAAATTCACCTTCAACGCCGGTGTGACCTTGGACGATACGCGGGCTACGACGGTACAAAATCCCTACTATGGTCAGTTTGCCGGTGAAAATGGTATTGTTTCCAAGAAGCACACACGTACCTTTGAGCACAACTTACAGCAGATCCTGAATTATACGCATGTTTTTGCCGAAAAACATAATTTGAACTTGATGGTCGGCCATGAGTATTACCGCCGTCAATACTTCTACCTGTATGGTTCGAAGAGCAATATGTTCTCGCAGGATAACATCGAGTTGGATGGAGCGATTATCGACAAGAAAAATGCATCGTCATATACGACCGATTACAACAATGAGGGTTACTTCGCACGTGCACAGTATGATTACGAAGGTAAATATTTTGCCTCGGCCTCATATCGTCGCGACGCCTCTTCGCGTTTCCATCCGAGCCAGCGTTGGGGCAACTTCTGGTCGGTAGGTGGAGCCTGGATTATCTCGAAAGAGAATTTTATGGCCGGAACCTCCGATTGGCTCAATCTGTTAAAATTCAAGGCTTCGATCGGTTCGCAGGGTAATGATAATATTGGTAGCTATCGTTATGTCGATGTATATAGCATTGAGAACTCGAACGGCGAAATGTCGGTGGCTTTTAGCTCAAAGGGTAACCCAAACATTACGTGGGAGACCAATACCAACTTTAATACCGGTTTCGAATTCGGTTTTCTTGATAACCGCATTGCCGGTAGTCTTGAATATTTCTATCGCAAAACTTCGGATATGTTGATGCTCTTCCCCGTAGCACCATCGTTGGGCTACTCTTCCTACTACGCCAATGTCGGTGATATGGTGAATAAGGGTGTTGAAATTGAGCTGAATTTTGTTCCGATTCGCACGGAAAATCTCCAATGGGAGCTGAATGTGAATGCGACCCACTTCCGCAATAAAATTTCAATGCTTCCCCCCGAACGTCGTACCAAGGAGGTGGACGGATACAAAGGATACACGAGTGGAGATTATTTCTACGGAGAGGATCTGCCGATGTACACGTTCTATATGAAGAAATATGCAGGTGTTTCGGAAGATGGACGCTCAATGTGGTACAAGAATGTAACGGATAATGAGGGTAAGGTAACGCGTGAGACTACCACTACCTATTCGGAAGGTTCCGATTATCTCTGCGGGAATCCGATTCCCGACCTTTACGGAGGTTTCAGTACGAGCTTATCGTTCTATGGATTCGATTTGTCGGTGAATTTCAACTATCAGATCGGTGGATTGGCTTATGATTCGGGCTATGCCGGTTTGATGGGCTCCCCAAGTTCGGGTAGTGTCGGCAGCAATTGGCACAAAGATATGCTGAAAGCGTGGACTCCTTCGAATGGATCGACGAATATTCCTCGGTTGCAGTATGCCGACCAGAATACGGCAGGGCGTTCGGATCGTTTCCTGTTGGATGCAAGTTACCTCAATTTGCAAAATATTAACTTCGGATATACCGTGCCTGCGAAGTTTACCAAGCGGTTTGGTGTAGACAAATTGCGGGTCTACCTTGCTTGCGAGAATGTCTATTATTGGTCGAAACGACAGGGCTTTGATCCGCGTTATACGCCCAATGGAGCGACAAGTGCTGCAATGTACTCTCCGATTCGCACGATTTCGGGAGGTCTTAATATCCAATTTTAAAGAGAAAAGCGTATGAAAAATATTCTTAAAATATCAATAGCTACCTTTGTATCGTCGGTGCTGTTGTCTGGTTGCATCAAGGAGACCTTCCCGACGAATGCGGCGACTGCCGATCAAATCGCCGAATCTTCTTCGGCACTTACGGCAATGGTTAAAGGTATTCCGGCATCATTGGTGATGGTCAATTCGTTGGGATATGCAGCAGCAAACAACTCGGCTTGGGATTTCTCGCTGCCGGCCATTCACATTGCGTTGGAATCGATGACGGGGGATCTGGTGGTAACCAACGATACGGGCTACGATTGGTTCAGCCAATGGGGAGCCAACCAAGCATTAGGCCCCAATTATGCGGCAGTTTCATTGACTTGGAACAACTATTATACATGGATTAAAGCCGCGAACGATCTGATCTCTACGATTGATCCCGCTACGGCAACTCCCGAAATGAAGATCTATTTGGGTTATGCCTATACCTATCGGGCGATGTTCTACCTCGATCTGGTGCGTTTGTATGAGTTCAAGGCGAATAACTACACAAAAGGAGCCAATGTGGTCGGTTTGGGTGTACCCATCGTAACCGAGAAGACCACCGAGGCTGAGGCCAAGAAGAATCCCAGGGCTACCGTGGCCGAAGTATATGACAAGGTGATCTTCCCCGATTTAACCAAGGCCGAGGAACTTTTGACAGATTATAAGGCTCCCAACAAATACACGATCAGCCTTGCGTTGGTCTACGGTTTGAAGGCGCGTGCTTATCTCGAACGCGGAACAGCTAATGTCGAAGGTGCATTTGCGTCGGCAGCTACCTATGCGCGCAAGGCGATAACCGCCAGCAGTTGCGTTCCGTTGACTGAGGCTCAATGGGAAGATCCCAAAACGGGATTCAACAGTGCGACGGCAAACAACTCGTGGATCTGGGGCTTGGCTTTGCCGAGCGAAAGTGTGGCCAACCTCTTTAACTTCACGGCACACATGAGTACCGAGGAGTCGTGGACATCCTACGGATGGCGTGTTGGTCGCGGAATCAACAAGAGCCTTTATCAGAAGATTAACGATAAGGATTTTAGAAAACATTCGTGGCTCGATCCCGACCGTAGTTTCTATGCTTATAAGAGTTGCCGTCCCGCAGATGGCAAGGATAGCTACGTAACCCATTTCAACACCAATTTGAAGGATTATGCCTGCATCAAGTTCCGTCCGGCTCAGGGTGCTTATAGCGATTACAAAGTAGGAGGTGCAGCTGACCACGTATGCATGCGTGTCGAGGAGATGTACTTTATCGAAGCCGAGGCTGTTGCTCATTCGAATCTTGGTGAAGGCGTGACCCTGCTCAATACATTTATGAAAAATCGTATTACCGATGGTTCGTATGATTGCACGGCGACTGCTTCGTCAATTGCCAATTTTACCGAAGAGTTGATGCTGCAAAAGCGGATTGAGTTCTGGGGTGAAGGTGTCATTCTTTTCGATCTGAAACGTCTTGGAATGTCTTCAAAACGCGGTTATGTGGGAACAAACGCTCCGGCTGACTACCGCTTGAATGCTGATGGGGTTGCTCCGTATTGGAACTTTGTGATCACGCGCGGTGAGACTCAAAACAATCCGGCATTGGCAGATTACAACAATCCTGACCCTTCGGAAACAATCAAACCGTGGGTTGAAAAGGAATAGGAACAGAGGTGCAATTAGGTAAAACCTTAAAAATTGAATTATATGAAAAATATTAAATATTTGTTTTCTGCCTTTGTTGCAACGTTCTTATTGGCGGGGTGCTCTGATGATCCCACTTATACGAATGGAGAGGCAGATAATCCGAATTGCTATGGTGTCTATTTCCCGACCCAGAGCAAAGCAGGCAGTTCGGAACTTGATCCTACCGACCCGACAACGTTTACCTTTGAGGTTAGTCGTGTGAAGAGCGTGGGGGAGATAACGGTTCCTGTTCAGGTAGAGGCCAGTGCAGCGAATGTCTTCGTTGTTGCCCCGATTACGTTTGCCGATGGAGCTGATAAAGCATCTTTTTCCGTCTCTTTCCCTACGGCAGAGGTTGGGAAGACCTATACATGCAGCATTCGTGTGACAGACCCGGCCTATGCGTTGACTTACGGCACTAAATCGACGGAGCTGCAATTCTCGGTGCGCCGTGTCAAGTGGCTCGATGTCGATGCCAACAAAACCATTACTTATAAAGGAACGGCTTACACGGGTTACGAGTGGTACACGGATGATATACTGACCACATTTTATGGTGTGGGAAATTCGACCTATCCGGTTAAGGTGCAGGTGCGTGCTGATTCGGCTGACGAAGCCTACCCCAATGGCCCGAAAGGATTGGCTGGTGTCTACCGTGTGATTGATGCTTATGGCGCAATCTATCCCTTCAATGATCCGGGGGATTATGATGAAAATGTTTCGATCGTGATCAATGCATCGGATCCAACGAAGGTGTATATCGAGTCGCAGTATATGGGTATTCATTGGACCTATGGTAAGATGCATATTTGGTCGATGGCCGATTATTACTTAAAAAATCCTTCGAAAGGCTCTCCGGCTGCGTATTACGGTAAAATTGAGGGCGGTGCTATTACTTTCCCTGCAAAATCGCTGATGATTGCCATGGATAGTTATCAGAATGGCGGTTACTACAATAGTAATAATAACGGGGCATTCCGTCTGGTGGTTTGTCAGGATCAGGTCGTTGATTACTCCTTCTCAATTTCGAACAAAGAACCCAAGGATGGGACGGTTGAGATTCCCATTAAACTCGGAGCAGATATCAAGAAGGTTAAATATGCATTCTTCGAAGGTTCGCTGAGTGCTACCCTCGCTGCTGCTAAATCGGCAGATATGAACAATGGAATGATTCCGACGGCCGAAGCAACGGCTACTGGTACAATCAATGCTCAGTTGGAGAAGACTGGTATCTATACGATTGTGGCCAATCTCTACAATGCTTCCAATGTAATGGTGGGCATGAAAAACCTGACCTTCGGATATATTAAGGCTGGTGAAACCAAACCGGTGGTTGCTACTGTGGGTGTAGAAATTACCAACCAATACATCCCCGATGGCTATACCTCGGAGAACTCCGTACGGGTTTATGCGTATGGTAGTGAGATTAAGAGCGGCTATTACGGCGTGTTCGAATCTGCAAAATTGACCGCTGGGACAGATCTTGCTGCATTGGTTAAATCGAACGGTAAGGCGTTGACGGCCGATAATTTGAGTTTGATTAACGGTAAAGGCTATGCGGCCATGGTCGGTAGTCTTATGTCTGGAACGGAGTACACGGCTGTATTATTGGCGTTCAATGGTTATGTAACCGAGGTGAAAACAGCCAGCGTTACAACAGCAGGTGTCCCGCATCCGTTGCAACGAAACTATGAGGTTGGTGATGTGACGGCTAATATGGTAAAGGCTAATTTGCTTAAAACTTGGAATTACTACGCAGGTTCGATTTCGACAAAAACAGGTTCTCCCGTACCTTCGGGGAAACGTGCCAAGATTGGATCGGCCATCATTACCGATAATACCACAGACGATGTCGCCGATAATCCGGAAACAGCGGATGACGAATCGGTTGATTATGTCGATATAGCAGGTTTGACAGGGGTCGCTGATAAGATCGGCGGCAATGATAAGATGCGGTTTCAGTTTGCTGATGGTGTTTTGTACTCCATTAAAAATCAAATAGTCGGAACATATAACAATCTGCCAGTCTCTTATTGGATGACAACCAGTACTTATGGCGGTTATTCGGCGAATTATGCATTGGTTGGCGGCATTGTGGGTGACGGGTATATCGCATTTGTTCCGCAGCCTGAATATGATAAAGGAGACAGCCCGCTGAAATTTACAGGAATTCGTTTTCTTGCATTTGAAGACAATACGCTGAAAACGCCGAAAGGCGGTATAACATGGTTCTATAATCTGATGCTGGTAGATCCGACTGTGGATGCTGCTAATCCGATGCCCGCTTCGGCTGAGTCTTCGGCTGTTTCTCTATCTTCGTTGCAGGCAATTGCAAAAGCATCGGCAACCCCCAATAACTTTGTCGAGCTTCGTGGGGATGCACGTATGGGCGCACTCATTAAGGAGTTTGTCGGCAAAAAGAGTGCTGTAAATTATGCCGTTGGTGTAAAATCGGTTGTGATGCCTGATCTGGGTGTTGCTAAAGCTAAAACGACCTTTCAGGCCGGAGATTCCAACATGACTATCGATAAGAGCCAATTGCGAGGTGTGTTGACCCCTGCTATTTTTTAATGTTCTCAATCATGTATAATCGAGGGAACCGACCGCACGGTTGGTTCCCTTTTTAACCTATTAACCTTTATGATTGATAGAAAACTCATAATCGGAACAATGCTACTGTTGGGAGCCTGCACGACCGATTTGACGCCTAAATCCGAAGATTCTTCGGCTCCCCAATCTTCGCAGAAAATAATCAACACAGTAGCAAACGCTGCTTCGGGGCAATTGATTCTCTATTTCGATGATGCCGCAGTGGAACAACTCGAAAAAAGTGCGGCAACAACGCGAAGCGCAGTGACTCGGGCTGGAATTTCCTCCGTAGATGAAGTATTGGCAGCATTGGAGGTGACATCGTTACGACGGGTCTTTCCCTATAACCCCAAAACCGAAGAGCGCACACGTGAGGCCGGTCTTCACAAGTGGTATGCAGTAACGTTTGATGCCGATGTTGATCTCGAAAAGGCGGCTGAACGTTTTTCTACTCTTTCATCGGTTGAGTATGTGGAGTTCGATACGAAACTGCATAAAGCTTCCGATTGCATTAGCTATCCGGCAAGTGCTGTTTCGGCATCGGGAACACGTGCCGCAGCTCTGTTCAACGATCCCGAGCTCTCGAAACAGTGGCATTATGACAACAAAGGGGATCTCTCTCTGGCAACCGCTGTGCGTGTCGGAGCCGACATTAATGCTGGTGCTGCGTGGGCCGTAACGGGTGGCGATCCTTCGGTGATTGTTGCTATCGTTGATGAAGGGGTTAAATATACCCATCCCGATCTTGCTGCGAATATGTGGCATAATGCAGTTGAGTTGAACGGGACCGCGGGCGCAGATGACGATGGAGATGGCTATGTAGATGATGTTTACGGATATAACTTCGCGACTCATGGCCCGATCTCGTGGAATATTAATACCGGAGACTCGAAAACCAGTGATTCGGGACATGGAACTCACGTGGCTGGAACGGTGGCGGCCGTTAATAACAACGGGATCGGAGTGTGTGGTGTAGCCGGTGGTACGGGTAAAAACGATGGTGTCAAATTGATGTCGTGTCAGATTTTTTCGGGAGCCTTAGGTGGTGCGGCATCTATTTCGGCCGAGGCAATCAAATATGCAGCCGATCATGGAGCGGCTATCATTCAGTGTTCGTTCGGAGTTGCAGCAGGCACTTTTACATCGGACAATGCTTATAACCGTAGTCATGGCGTGCAAAGAGCGGCTATTGATTATTTTATGGCATCGCGTAATTGTGCTGCGGTCGATGGTGGTATTGCTATTTTTGCGGCTGGAAACGAAAGTACAGCGATGGCTGGCTATCCAGCAGCTTATCGCTCGTGCATTGCTGTGACGGCCTTTGCCCCTGATTATCTGCCGGCGTACTATACTAATTATGGGCCGGGATGTAATATAGCAGCACCCGGCGGTGAATTCTATGTGGCCGGCGGAGGTGTCCAAAGTATGGTACTCTCGACGATGCCTTCCGAAGTCGGAGAGGGTGAAGATTACGGTTACATGCAGGGAACTTCTATGGCTTGCCCTCATGTATCGGGCATCGCAGCATTGGGCCTCTCCTACGCCTTGGAGAGGAACAAGCATTTTACCTACGATGAGTTTGTTTCGATGTTATTGACCTCGGTTAATGATATAGAGTACTACCTCGATGGTACAAAAACTTCCAAAACAACAATGAATCTGTTCGACTACCGCAATAAGATGGGGACAGGTTCTATTGATGCCTTCCAAATGTTGATGCAGGTTGAGGGGACACCTTGTTTGAAAGCGAAAGTTGGAACCAAACAACTTCTTTCGCTGGCCGGTTTTTTTGGCGGTAGTGCTGCAAATTTGACCTACCTAAGTGTTGAAATGTCGGCAACTGACAAAACCTTGCTCGGTGTGAGCGAGGATCCGGTAATCTCTTATGGAAAGTTGCAGATCAAATGCACGAAGAGTGGTGTGGCTCGCATAAAAATTAAGGCTATCGCCGGAGGAGCTGTGGTTGGATCGGATGGTGTAATGGGTGGAATGCCTGTAACGAAAGAATTTGCAATAATTGCGCGTGGAGTGCAAACGGCGAATGGCGGTTGGTTATAATATTTGATACTATGAAAATGAGAATCATTCAATTGGTGGCGGTGATTGCAGTATTGCTGATGACCGCATGTGGATCTTCTAAAAGTGAAGAAACTCCTTCCGTATTGAAAAATATGGTGGGCGAGTGGCATCTCGTATCGTGGAACGGCTCAACACCGAGCACATTTGATACCTACCTCTCTTTCGCAGAAAATCGCACTTTTGAGATTTACCAGCGTCTTGAAACCTCTTTTTATCAAAAATATAGCGGTGCCTTTTCAATAAAGGGCGACCAGATATCAGGAACTTACACCGATGAAACACCTTGGGGAAGTTCCTATCAGATTACGCTCTCGGAGGATAAAAATACGTTGACCCTGTTAAGTACTTCAACCGTTGTAGAGACAAGTATCTATGCCCGCGGGGCAATTCCCACATCGGTTAAAAGCGGTGCGAAAGAGATGTTGACATCGCGTGCAGCTAGATTGCCGTTATAGACAGATAGTTTGTGCCATATAATTACCGGCTGGTTGTAGACAGTCGCCAGTCGGAGATTTATAATCCATTAAACAGGATGGAAAACCGAAGTTTTTTCATTCGGGAATTTGCAGAATTAAAAATTTTGCTTACCTTTGCACCACGATAATACGATAGGGGTTCCCTCTACTATGATCGGGATGGTGCCATAGCTCAGTTGGTAGAGCAAAGGACTGAAAATCCTTGTGTCCCCG
>CAYOKU010000082.1:0-10237 GCA_964404645.1 uncultured Alistipes sp. | reverse complement strand
CTCGCGACCCCAACCTTGGCAAGGTTGTGCTCTACCAACTGAGCTATTTCCGCATACATATCCCGAATGTACCGTTCGGGACTGCAAATATAAGGCGAAAAATCTATTTTGCAAAATTTTCACCGCATTTTCCCATAAAACAATCGCACTCCAACCCGATTGGCCGGAGTGCGATTGATTAGACAACTGATAATCAGAGCCAGAGATTAGCGAACCTTGAAACCTTCATCGGCACGAACCGGAATAGGCATCTGGGCATAGATTCCGCTTTCGAGCTTGCTACGCACCGCTTTGAAAGCCTCGATCGTATAGTTGACATCTTCGATCGTATGTGCCGCTGTCGGGATAACACGCAGGATAATCTCACCCTTCGGAATCACCGGATAGATGACCATCGAGCAGAAGACACCGTGGTTCTCACGCAGGTCAACCACCAGATTGGTAGCCTCTTGGATACCGCCCTTCAAGAAAACGGGGGTCACGGGTGAGTTCGTTACTCCGATCTCAAAGCCATTCTCTTTCAGGCTATTCTGCAAGGCACGAACAATTGTCCAGAGTTTCTCCTGATATTCGGGATGTTCGCGGATCAATTCCAGACGTTTCAACGCACCAATCACCATCGGCATCGGCAACGACTTAGCATAGAGTTGCGAACGCATGTTGTAACGGAATAGATTAATCAGCCAACGGGGTCCGCTGACAAAAGCACCGATACCGGCCATTGATTTGGCAAACGTGTTGAAGAGCACATCCACACCATCGGCTACTCCGAAGTGCGAAGCCGTACCGCGGCCACCCTCACCCATCGTACCGAAACCGTGCGCATCGTCCACCAACAGACGGAACGAGAACTCCTGTTTCAAAGCAACAATTTCGTCCAATTTACCCAAATCGCCCTTCATGCCGAAGACGCCCTCGGTGATGACCAGCACTCCACCATTCTGCTCTTCGGCCAGATCGGTCGCGTGCTGCAATTGCAAGCGTAACGACTCCATGTCATTGTGACCGAAGACAAAGCGTTTGCCCTTATGCAGACGCAGACCGTCGATGATGCAGGCGTGAGCCTCAGCATCGTAGACGACCACATCGCGCGGAGTCAGCAGACAGTCGATAATCGAGATCATTCCCTGATAACCGAAGTTGAGCAGGAAGGCATCTTCTTTGCCGACAAACTCGGCCAATTCGCGCTCCAAACGTTCGTGGTACACGGTTTGACCGCTCATCATGCGGGCTCCCATCGGTGCTGCCATACCAAATTCGGCAGCTCCATCGGCATCAGCCTTACGAACCTCCGGCAGATTGGCCAGACCAAGGTAGTTGTTTAAGCTCCAATTGAGCATCTTTTTGCCACGAAAGGACATGTGTGGGCCAATTTCACCCTCCAATTTCGGGAATGCGTAGTAGCCATGGGCATAAGACATGTACTGTCCAATAGGACCGCCGGCATTTTTTTCAAGGCGATCAAAAATATCAACCATTCTATATTGAATTTAAGTTTAAGTGCGCGTTAGGAACGGGCAAAAGTATAAAAAACCTTTAAGCATTCAAAGTTAGCCGCATTTTATCACTCAAAGATAAGTATTAATGCTTATTTCGCGCAACAACGATCAATTACCACCACCCAATTGTTCACGAGGTTAACAAGAATAACACAACAACGCAACAATCTAAACAACAGATTTATAACTAAAAAATCAAATCCTTGATGCAAAATAATTTTCACAATTCGATTTTAAATCTTTAATTTCGCTGCATGACATCACTCTTCCACGACATCATCTTCGGCCCCATACATTCGCGGCGTTTGGGGCTTTCGTTGGGGGTCAACCTCCTACCGACTGAATCGAAACTCTGCTCGTTCGACTGCATCTACTGCGAGTGCGGCTGGAATGCCGAACACCGCGGTGCTCATCGTTTCAACCGACGCGAAGATGTGCAGCGATTGCTGGGCGAAACCCTGCGCCGCATGGTCGACGAGGGGACTCCTCCCGATGTAATTACCTTTGCCGGAAACGGAGAACCCACGCTGCATCCCGAATTTGAAGCGATCATTAACGATACGCTGGCTCTGCGCAATGCGTTATGTCCGGCCGCCAAGATCTCGGTACTCTCCAACGCGACACAGATTCATCGCGAGAGCGTGCGTAGTGCCCTGCTGCGCGTGGACAACAACATTCTCAAACTCGACTCGGCCTTTGATCAGACAGTTCGGCGGATGAATAACCCGGCCGGAGGCTACACCGTGGCCGAAACCGTGCGAGGAATGAAGCTCTTCGAGGGACAGTTGATCGTGCAGACGATGTTCTTGCGCGGAGAGGTCAATGGAGTGCCCATAGACAACACCACCGACACCGAAATATCCGCATGGCTTACACTGATCGCGGAGATTCGACCACAACAGGTCATGGTCTATTCGCTCGATCGCGACACTCCTTGTCAAACCCTCGAACGGGTCACTCACGAGGAGTTGCTGGCGATAGCCGCCCGTGTGGAGCAACTCGGCATCCGGTGCACTACAACTTGATGATTGGCACTTACGATTCGGATTGATCGACAAAGAGAAGTCGCTCGGTGCGGTATCCGCGCCGATCGGCCAGTTGCAAAATATGGTTGAGCACGGGCACATCGAGGGAGGGCGTACGTGCAAGAATCCAGAGATAACGCGATGATTTGCCGCCTACAAGAGCCCAACGATAGTGTTCATCGAGTTCCAAGACTTTATAATCGGCATAAAAAAACCAGAAAAATGAAACCCGCAGATGGCCAGGGGTCTGCGTAGCATATGCTTTTCCGCGCGCTCTTTTGTGTCTGCCCGATCGATAATCCACGCCGCTGTTTTCTACGGCGATCCGGCCATTGGCGAGCAATCTGTACTCGGCCTTAACATCGACCAACCGCCGTTCGAAAAAGTGATCGAACCGAGCAATCTCGTACCATGTGCCCATATAGCGTTCGATTTCAAGCCCCGCAACAGGCGACATAGGGCTCTTATCGCCCCTTCTGCCAAAGGCCCACCCCACTATCAGAAGTGTCGTAACAAGGATCAGGAATAGCATTTTCACACGTCAATTGTTTCTCTACATACAGCACAGATTTTATGCCGAAAAAGAGAAAAATGAATAATAGATGGAGCCGAACGGCAATCACAAGGTTGTGAGCCGTTTAATTTTTCAACGCTTTTAAGATACTCTCCTCGTCATAACCGCACAAGGCGTGCAGTTGAGCCGGAGTTCCGTGATCAACCCATGCATCGCCGACACCCAACGCATGCACGCGAGCTTCGTAACCGCCCTCATCGAAGAATGCCGCAACGGCCTCACCCACACCGCCGCGCAGAGAGCCGTCCTCAACCGTTATCACCCGCTTGAACTTACGACCGACCTCGGTCAACAGCTCCGTGTCAAGAGGTTTGACGAAACGCAGGTCGTAATGGGCTACGCGAATCCCCTCGGCGACGGCACGTTCGGCGGCACGCGCCGCCTCATTACCGGTGGTGCCGATCGTCAACAGAGCCACCGCATCTCCCTCGCGCAACTTACGGCCACGTCCCTTCGCAATCGGGACAAAAGGCTCGCCGCACCAAGCCGCCCCCACACCATTTCCGCGCGGATAACGGATCATATAAGGGCCACCATCGTGCAACGCCGAGAACATCATATTGCGCAGTTCCGATTCGTTCATCGGCGCAGCAATGGTCAATTGAGGTACCGCTGCAAAGGCTGCCATATCGAACAGGCCGTGGTGCGTAACACCGTCTTCACCGACCACACCACCGCGATCGAGGCACATCACCACCGGCAGATTTTGAATCGCAACATCATGGATCACATTATCGTAGGCGCGTTGCATAAAGGTCGAATAGATGTTACAGAAAGGGATCATGCCGGCAGCAGCCAATCCGGCCGAGAAGGTCACGGCATGACCTTCGGCGATACCCACATCAAAACACCGTTCAGGCATCTCGCGCATCAGCAAATTCATCGAGCAACCCGATGGCATGGCGGGTGTAACCCCCACCACACGCCGATCCATGCGAGCCAGATCGACCAACGTCTGCCCAAAAACATCTTGATAACGCGCCGCGCCACCCGTTGCCTTGATTCGTTCGCCCGTATCGGGATTGAAACAGCCGGGGGCATGCCACACGGGTTGGTTGTGCTCAGCCGGAAGGTAACCCTTGCCTTTGACCGTCATCACATGCAGCAGTTTAGGTCCCTCTATGTCGCGCAGGGCACGCAGTGTACGCACTAACTCTTTGAGATTGTGACCGTCCACCGGTCCGAAATAACGAAAGTTGAGGCTTTCGAAGAGGTTACTTTTGTTGAGCACACCCTGTTTCACCGCATTACCCGCCTGCTGGCAAAGGTGCAGCAGACGCGGCGTATGCGAAAGAATCCCCCAAAGTTTCTGCTTGATACGGTTGTAATGTACCGATGTCGATATTTTGAGCAGGTAGTTTTTCAACGCTCCCGTCGCCTGATCAATCGCCATGTTGTTGTCGTTGAGGATCACCAGCAGATTCGTTTGCTTGCTCGCTCCGGCGTTATTCAACCCCTCGAAGGCCAGACCTCCGGTCATCGAACCGTCACCGATCACCGCTACCACCTGCCGTTGCTCTCCGCGCAGTTCGGCCGCTTTGGCCATACCGAAAGCCGCCGAGATCGACACCGAGGCGTGTCCGCCGCCAAAAGCATCGTACTCACTCTCGGCCATCCACGGAAAGCCGCTGATACCGCCCAGCAACCGTTTGGTATGAAAGGCCTCGCGGCGACCCGTAATGATTTTATGAGCATAGGTTTGATGACCTACGTCCCAGACAATCTTGTCATCGGGCGTATTGAAGACATAGTGGATCGCCGCAGCCAACTCCACTGCGCCCAAACTGGATGCCAAGTGGCCGGGGTTGACCGAACACTCCTCTATAATATAGCGGCGCAACTCATCGCAATAGTCGCGCAATTGCTCCGTCGAGAGCTTTTTCAACTCCCGCGGCGAATCTATCCTATTGAGCAATTTATAGTTTTCGTGATCCATGGCGTACAAAGATAATTATTATCTGTGAAATTTTTCGAAAAAATCCGTATCTTCGCGTAACGATAAACCTCCACATATCATGCAATATAAGCGCATCTTACTGAAATTGAGCGGCGAATCGCTCCAAGGTGAACAAAAATACGGACTCGATCCCGTCCGGCTGCAATCCTATGCCGAGCAGATCAAAGCGGCGGCCGCAACGGGTGTTCAGATCGGTATCGTCATCGGCGGCGGCAATATTTTCCGCGGTCTTACGGGCGCAAAACGCGGATTCGACCGCGTGAAGGGTGATCAAATGGGGATGCTTGCCACGATCATCAATTCGCTGGCACTCCAATCGGCACTGGAAGACAACGGCGTGAAAGCCAAAGTGCTGACCTCGATCCGCATGGAACCGATCGGCGAGTACTACTCCAAGGCCAAGGCGATCGAGTACCTCGAAGCCGGAATGGTAGTCATCATCGGCGGCGGAACGTCGAACCCCTATTTTACGACCGATTCGGCATCGGCACTGCGCGGCATCGAGATCGAAGCCGATGTGATGCTCAAAGGAACGCGCGTAGACGGTGTCTATACGGCCGATCCCGAAAAAGATCCGGCGGCGGTAAAATTCGATGAGATCTCTTTCGAGGATGTGCTTGCGCGCCGCTTGAAAGTAATGGATATGACAGCCTTTACGCTTTGCCGCGAAAATGGGCTGCAAATCATTGTCTTCGACATGGATACTGTTGGTAATTTGGGCAAGGTTCTTGCCGGAGAGAAGATCGGAACCCTCGTAAAATTATAGACCTATGGCAACCAAAAAAAGCAACAAATCGCTCTGGATCATGCTGGCGTTGATCGTCATCATCGCCATCGTCATCCTCTTTTTACCAGCATGCGGCAGCCGCTCAGCGAAAAATACACCGACCGATGCCGAAGCCACTACGCTGGTAGCGGTTGGCGACACGGCTCCCGACTTCTCGGTCGCTCTCTTCGGAGGCGATACGCTGACACTCTCTTCGTTGCGCGGAAAAGTCGTATTGCTCAACTTCTGGGCCACATGGTGCCCGCCCTGCCGCGAAGAGTTGACCCGGGTGCAATCCGATCTGATCGACCGCTTTGCCGGCCGCGACTTCGTCTTCCTGCCCATATCAAGGGGCGAAACCAGCGAAATAATCGCCGGATTCCGCGAGAAAACAGGCTACACCTTCACCATGGGACTCGACCCCGATCGGGCGATCTACGACCTCTACGCCTCGAACCTCATTCCTCGCAACTTTCTGATCGATCGCGACGGCAAGATCATCACCTCAACGGTAGGCTACGAACCCGAAGAGTTCGACACCCTGATTCAGACCATCCAACAGACACTCGAACAATAATCGCATAATACTATGGATACCAAGACTATTTTAAACGAAGCCTCCGGCCGTATGCAAAAGGCTATCGACCACCTCGAAGAGGAGCTGCTTAATGTCCGTGCCGGCAAAGCATCGACCAATGTGCTCAACGGCGTGATGGTGGATTACTTCGGATCGCAGGTTCCGGTATCGGGAGCTGCCAGTGTCACCGTGCCCGATGCCCGCACGATCCTCATTCAACCGTGGGACAAAAACATGCTGCGCCCCATCGAAAAGGCGATTCTCGATTCGAACATCGGGCTGACTCCTTCGAACAACGGGGAGCAGATCCGACTCTCGATTCCTCCTCTGACTGAGGAACGCCGCAAGGAGTTAGTGAAACAGATTCGCACCTACGCCGAAACAGGACGTATCAGCTTGCGCAATGCCCGCCGCGATGCGGTCGAGGCCTTCAAAAAGGCGCAAAAGGAGGGTATGCCCGAAGACGAAGCCAAGGACGGCGAAACCCAATCGCAAAAAACACTGGAAAAATACTCCAAACTACTTGATGACGCTTTGGCCATCAAGGAGAAGGAGATTATGACGGTGTAATATACAAATAAGAGAGAGATGGGGAAATGGGGTGGCACAATCGCTGTGTAGCCACCCGATTTTGCCCATCTCTCTCTTTTAATTTATCCTGCAAAGCATGTCCGACGGACTCCCCATGCCTCACCGATTATGGGCGATTTTGGCGGTGGCATTCGGTGTCGGACTATCGGTAATCGATGCGACGATTACCAATGTGGCCCTGCCGACTATCGCCTCACAACTTCACATCTCGGAGGCTGATTCGATCTGGATCGTCAATGCCTATCAATTGTCGATCATGGTGTCGTTGCTCTCGTTCTCGGCATTGGGCGAGATTGTAGGCTATCGCAAAGTCTACATCGGCGGCTTGATGCTCTTCACGGTGGCATCGGTCGGCTGCGCATTGTCGGGTTCGTTTCCAACGCTGGTGCTCGCTCGCGTCATGCAGGGATTCGGCGCAGCGGCCGTCACTTCGGTCAACACCACCCTCATCCGATTTATCTACCCCAAAGCACAACTTGGCCGCGGAATGGGGATTAATGCCACCGTGGTGGCTGTCTCATCGGTGGCTGGGCCAACGTTGGCGGCCGGCATATTGTCGGTGGCCGATTGGCCTTGGCTCTTTGCGGTCAATGTGCCAATCGGGCTTATTGCGCTCGCGTTGAGTAGCCGATTTTTGCCCCAAAATCCGGTCAAACCACGTAGCAACCGCCTTGATTGGCGCGATGCCACCCTGAATGCTCTCACCTTCGGGTTGATGATGGCCTCGGTGGAGGGTTTCTCCCACGGGCTGGATCCTCGAATGGTTGCGGTCGGCATAGCGGCTCTGATCGCCATCGGCTACCTCTTTATTCGCCGCCAATTGCGCGAAAATTACCCGTTGCTGCCGCTTGATCTGCTCCGTATTCCGATCTTCTCGATCTCGATTGTCACCTCCGTCTGCTCGTTTCTGGGCCAGATGCTCGCCATGGTGGCTCTACCCTTTTTCCTGCAACATACGTGCAGTTACAACGATGTCACGACCGGTTTGCTGTTGACCGCATGGCCGGCCGTAATTATGGTCGTTGCCCCCATTGCCGGTCTGCTGGTCGGGCGGATTCATGCGGGGATCTTAGGCGGCACTGGGCTGACAATGATGGCTCTGGGGTTGGTGCTGTTGGCTCTGCTCCCCAACCACCCCTCGCAGATCGACATCGTATGGCGACTGGTGCTGTGCGGTGCTGGTTTCGGGTTGTTCCAATCACCCAACAATAGCGTACTGATCGCCTCGGCTCCCCCCGAACGCAGCGGTTCGGCCAGCGGAATGTTGGCTACAGCACGGCTTGTGGGGCAGACAACCGGTGCCGCACTTATGGCTCTACTATTCCACATCGCGCCCACAAACAGTACTCGCACCGCACTCTATCTGGCCGCAACCTTCGCAACTATCGGCGCGGTTATCAGTCTGACACGCCTCTCGTTGACGCTGCCGGAGGGGCTGGGACGAAAGAAAAATTGAGAAAGTCTGCATTTTTTCACGCGGATTTTGTTACATTTGTAAAAATACATCCGCCTATGTTTTCTGCAAAAACCTATACCGCGCGCCGTAAAATGTTGCGCACGAAGATCGGGCAGGGGATCATCCTGCTACCGGGTAATTTACTCTCACCCAACAATTATCCCAACAATGCCTACTACTTCCGGCAGGACTCGTCGTTTCTCTACTATTTCGGGCTCAACACCCCTTCGCTGGTCGGACTGATTGATTGCGAGTCGGGCGAAGAGGCTCTCTATGGCGATGATTTCACGGTGGAGGATATCATCTGGACGGGACCCCAGCCGACACTTCACGATCTGGGGCAACAGGTCGGTATTGCCGCCACTTTTGCCACCAAAGAGCTCAGCGAAAGGCTGCGTAAAGCGATTGCACTGGGTCGCAAAATACACTACCTGCCACCCTATCGCGGCGAAACCAAACTCCAACTCTCTGCATTGCTGGGTATTGATAGCTCGATGCTACACAACTACAAATCGGTCGATCTGATGTTCGCTGTGGCCGAGATGCGCGAAAAGAAGAGTGCCGAAGAGATAGAAGAGATGGAGCGTGCCTTCCAGATCGGCTACCGCATGCACACGCTGGCGATGAAGATGTGCCGTCCAGGTGTGGTCGAACGAGAGATCGCCGGAGCCATTGAAGGCATCGCCAAAAGCTACGGTTCAGGCGTATCGTTCCCCTCAATCGTGTCGCAGCACGGCGAAACACTCCACAATCTCAACTCCGATGGCGTGTTGCAAGAGGGGCGTTTGCTGCTCTGCGATGCCGGAGGTGAAACCGTCAACAACTACTGCTCAGACCATACGCGCACCTATCCCGTGAGCGGCAAATTCAGCGAAAAACAAAAGGAGATCTACAACATCGTATTGGCGGCACACGACCATGTTGCTCGCATCATCAAACCCCACATGATGTACACCGAGGTGCACAAAGCTGCCTATATGACCTTGGCCGATGGACTGATCGCCGCCGGACTGATGCGGGGAAGTGCTGCCGATGCCGTAGAGTCGGGAGCCATGACTCTCTTCATGCCTCACGGATTGGGCCACGGGCTGGGCATGGATGTGCACGATTGCGAGGCGATGGGCGAACGGAGCTTCGACTTCTCGACAATCGCCACACGGGCGACCAAGTCGGCAACCTGCATCTACCGCGCTGCGTGGCGGATCGAGCCGGGAACGGTGATGACCGATGAACCGGGGATCTACTTCATTCCGGCATTGATCGATAAATGCCGTGCCGAAGGTAAATACAAAGGGATTGTTGATTACGATGCCCTCGACAACTACCGCGACTTCGGCGGCATTCGTATCGAAGACGACATTTTGGTGACCGAGAGCGGAAACCGCATGTTAGGCGACCGGAAGATTCCAATCACGGTGGATGAATTGGAGAGTGCGGTCGGCAAGTAGTAACCCAAAAAAAACGGACTATGACGACAAAAACCAAATGGGTCATCTACTCGGCGTTGGTGCTGATCGTACTGCTGTTAGTGGTGATCTTCTCGAAGAATATCTGGAACTGGTTTGAGAACATATTGATTGATCTGCTGATCTATCTCATCATCTTTGGAGCCGGTTGGTTGTTGGGGCGGCTGGGCGGAAATCGCAACCCGGAGCAATAGAGGATTTGCTGCCTCTGCATAGCAGAAAAATTAAAAACGTCCAATCCGTAATTAAAAAATACAGAAAACAGACACCCTCGACCACAAAAACGGCACGGTAAACCCCATCACCGCCACCGGGAGCGTGGGCAA
>CAYOKU010000081.1:0-10323 GCA_964404645.1 uncultured Alistipes sp. | reverse complement strand
CACCTGCAACAGGTCGGCAATCACCTTCACCTCAACCTTTTTGGGAGGTTCGGGCGGTTTTTGATCCTGACGGGTGATCTCGGTAATTTGCTCCTCGACCGGACCGTAGTTCAAGTCGATTTTCTTAATTTCGCGCTCTTTCGGGGTGTACCAGAACGCCAGAATAATCAAGCCGAGCGACACAACCAAACCGATTTCAAGCAGAAGACCTCGTTTATTTTTAAGGTCTGCCTTGGGTGTTTTTTTGATTTCCATCTATTTATTTATTTAATTGTTCGGTCATCTTGCATGCGGTTCAAGCACGCTATGCACCACAAATATAGAGATAAAAATTCAATTTTGAGCGACCGTGTCGAAAAATCTTTATTTTTTACCTACTTTTGTCCTGCAAAACACCCTTCACCGACCCCAAAATGGCAAATAAAGAGCAGTTATATGGGCTTTTGCCCCAGCAGATTGCCGCAGTATGCAGCGATTTGGGTATGCCGCGATTCGCCGCCAAGCAGATCACCCGATGGCTCTACAAGCGTCATACGGAGGATCCGATGGCGATGACCGACCTTGCTGCCGCACACCGTGAGCGACTCACCGAACGGTTCGATCGGGCTCTCCATGCACCCGTGCGCGCATGGACATCGGCCGATGCCACGAAGAAATACCTATATAACACAGGAGAGGGGGCTTTTGTCGAATCGGCCTACATCCCCGATGGCGACCGAGCTACTCTCTGCGTTTCGTCGCAGGCGGGGTGCCGCATGGGGTGCCGTTTTTGCGCCACAGGCCGACAGGGTTTGCAACACTCGCTCTCCACGGCCGACATCCTCAACCAAATCGTTTCGCTGCCCGAACGTGACACCCTTTCGAATGTCGTCTTTATGGGGATGGGCGAACCGTTGGATAATACCGACAACGTCTTGCGTGCACTCGAAATCATCACCGCGGAGTGGGGCTTCGGCTGGTCACCGACACGGATCACCCTCTCAACGGCTGGTGTTCTGCCCGAACTGCGGCGGTTTCTCGACACAACCAATGTCCATCTGGCTGTCAGTCTGCATAATCCCATTCACGAGGAGCGCATGGAGATCATGCCCGTTGAACGTGCTTGGCCCATTGCGGAGGTGGCCGATGTACTGCGCCAATACGACTTCACGCACCAGCGGCGTGTGTCGTTCGAATATATCGTGATGAGCGGATTGAATGACTCTCCGCGCCACATCAAGGAGTTGTGCCGCCTATTGAACGGTATCAAATGCCGGATCAACCTAATCCGGTTCCACAAAATCCCCGACTCACCCTACTTCTCGCCCGACAACGATGCAATGATCCGGTTCCGCGATGCACTCACCGCTCGCGGTATCCAGACCACCATTCGCGCCTCACGCGGCGAGGATATTCAGGCTGCATGTGGCCTGTTGAGCACCGAGGCTCTCGACAGCCGTCAATAAAAACAACCCCTATGCCCACATGGGTTTCAGCACACCGAAGAGCAGCAGCGCAACGATAAAAGTTACGATGATGTTGAAGGTCTGCGCCGTAAGGAAGGCCAGCAACGGTTTGCGGTTCTCTTTGGAGAAGATCTCCGAGAAGCGGGTTTCCAGACCAATGCAGACAAAGGCGATGCTAAAAAGTGTGTTGCTGAACCCTTTGGCCACGCCACGTGTCAGGGCATCGGACGTACCTTTGCCGCCATCAAAGAAGAGGCTGAAAACCAACGATGCAACCACAAAGCCCACCACAAATTTCGGGAATCGTTCCCAGATAACACCGATCGAGGGCCGTTTTTGCCCTTCACGGCTCCGATAAGACCAGTAGAGCGAGATCACAAAGGCTGCAACACCCAGCAACACATTCTGCGATGACTTGACGATGACGGCCGTCTGCTCGGCCACCTCACCCAGCAACGCCCCCGAAGCGACCACCGCACCCGTCGTGTCGATCGTGCCACCCATCCACGCACCGGCAACCTCTTGCACCGACTCCGGATCACTCAAAAAGAGAGGCAAAAGCGTTTTGGCCAGCCACGGCATGAAGTACATCATCGGCACGGCACAGACCAGCACCAGCGAGATGATATAGGAGAGTTTTTTGTTGTCGCCCTTGATTACGCCGCAGGTAGCGATCGCTGCCGAGACACCGCAGATCGACACCGAGCTGGCCAGCATGGTTGACATCTCATCGTCAACCTTCATCCGACGCGACACCCAGAAGGCAAAATACCACACCGTGAAGACCACAATAAAGGCTTGCGCCAGTGCGTAGACCCCCGAATGGAGCACATCGCCGAAGAGGATCGTTGCACCGAGGCAGACAATGCCGATCTTGATATAAAACTCGCTCTGAATAGCCGGTTTAAGCCACTCCGGAACGCGGAACAGATTGCTGATGACCAGACCAAAGATCACCGAAAAGAAGACCGACTCCAAGCCCCACGCTTTGAGCAGCGGGATGGATGCTACGGCTTGGGAGAGCAACGCCACTCCAAAGATGGCCAGCAGCGAGATAAACAGCCCTTTCAGCGGTCGGTTCAAGACAATTTGGCAAAGAGCCGTCAATGCCAGCAAAAAGGCAAACAGATAACCGGCTCCGAGCCATGACGCTCCGGTCGAGAGTGCTTTGGGCATCGAGGGCATCCATGTCGGGAAAAACAACGCTAAAAGTAAAATAAGAGCACCGGAGAGGACAATTACCCAATCTTCGGTTTTAAATTGCAGAATCATTTTTTTCATACGCGGGAAAACTTCTAAAATGTACCGGTGAATTGTAATGCGACGACATTGCGATTGGCGTGTCCGGCCGCAAGAAACTCTTCGTAGGTGTAGTTGATTTGGCAACGCAGGTACTTTACGGGTGACCACAGAAGACCCGCCGTATAGTTATTCTGCGTAGAGGAGTAGGTGTTGATGTCGGCACGGAACGTATCGTAACGCGCCATCGCCATCCAGCAGGGCGAGAAACGCCAACCGCCTGTGGCATACCAGCCATCACTGTCGAACTCGACCACCGGAGCCGTCGCCGTCTCAGACATGCCTGTTGTTCCATAGACATACTCGCTACGGAGCAACAACGACCCACGGTCGTAGCAAGCTCCGATGCCATAGCGGTTGCGTTTCAGATAACGCGCACCGTATTCGCCCCAATAATAGGAGGCGGCCAGTTCGAAACCGGCAACGGGATGCAGCGACAATTTTGCCGAAATATCTTTCGATTTATTGGCATCTTTGGTGTTGATTCCTTCGCCGTTGAGCACCGCAAAGGAGTAGTTGATCAGATGATAACCATCCCGTTTGAAAAATCCGCCGAAGAGCATGCCGCCCAGATCGCGACCCGTCGAGGCCAATCCACAGACATCGTTGAACGCCACCAAGCGGCGCAGGACGGTAGGATATTCGATAAATTCGTAACGAAACGGAGCACAATCGGTATTTTCAATCGAGAAGGGGATTTTGAACTCTCCGATCTGCATACCCAACTCATCGAAGGGCCGGTAACGCAGGTAGGCTTCGCCCAGAAAGGTCGGTGAGCAGATTTCGATCTGCACTTTGTAGTCAAGCGTCGGGGTGAAGTTACCCGTAAAGTTGACACGCGCCCGTTTGATGAAAAAGTTTGACGAGGTGTTCGACCACTCGTAACCCGCTTGCAGGTAGCCCGAGACTTTGAGCATCGAGCGGATTTTATCCCATGCCGAGGTTTTTACCCGTAGGCTTTGGACTTCGGCGGCCAACTCGGCCAAAGTCGGTTCGGGAGCAGTGGCCGATTCGACAATCGGCGGAGTTGTGGCGGGTTGTGCGGTAACTACGGAGAGGGAAAAAAGAAGAATAAAAGCCGAAAAAATAGATTTCATAGGCGTTACGATTTTGTTTTCGGCTGCAAAAATCGTCATTTTGACCGACACAGGCAATACGCCTATATACGTAAAAAGGCCGATTCCATTGGATCGGCCTTGATAAATCGGGGTCTATCGTGGCATCGGGAACGAAAGCGTGCGCGCATCGAGGTAGGCATCGGGGAATGGGCTCCAATTCCACGCCTGACCATTCGACAGATTGAATTGTGGACCCAAGCGAAGCGTATTGTTGTTGAGCACCGTAACACTCGACGGCAGGTTCTCGCGTTGAATAGCAAGCACCGATGTCATGGAGACCAAAGGTTTTGCTTTGACCGGAAGCAGTTTCATCGATTCGTAACGCATTGGCGACATATGCATCATCGAATCGGGCAGGGCAAACCCCTTATTACGACGTAGTGTGTCGCGCTTGAATTCGAACGTCGGCTCCTGACCGACAACCGCCCATGCTGCCAAAAGCATTAAAACGGCAAATAAATACTTTTTCATCGCTTATGTGATATATAGTGTTTCGCTAAAAAACTTCCCGCAAAATCCGCACCGACTGCACCGCACTGATCGCATCGAGGTGGTAGCCGAAATAGTCGAGCATCGCATTGAGAAAAGCACTACGCCGCTCGCCGTTCAACGCCAAATCGCCCAAATGGCGGACTTCGCATTGCAACAGTTGATCGAGCAGTTGCGCATTTTCGCAACTCATCACCCCCGGGTGCTGCGGCCGTAAGGCGGTGTAGACCCCCTCGCGAATATCGAACCATGCACCCGACAGATAGTCGTTGCCGGGGTGAAAACCCAGCAACCGGCTGAGGTTCGCCAGAAACCAGAGGTGAAAATTCGACACCCCCTCCTGCATCGCATCAAGTGCCGCAACGGAGTTCCACACGAAGTCGAACAGCGGCTCATTATGCTCGCTCTCACGCACCAAGCGGTAGAGCGTTTCGGCCATAAAAAGAGCCATTGTCGATTTACGGACATCGAACGGAAGACTCTGCAACAAAAAGCCCGACTGCACCTCTTTAAAACGGTGCAACTGTTGTTTAGTCGATTCGAGCCCCTCGAATTCAACCGGAAACATCGGCTGAAAAAGAGCCAACTTCGAACCGCGCCCGTTGTGGCTACGCACCCCCTGCACCATGTAATTGCGACGGCCGCCCACATCGGTCAGCAGATAGACGACCATCGACGAATCGCCGTATTTGAGCGTGTGGAGCACCACACCTCGCCCCTTATAACTTTTCAACCACTCCGCTGTTTTTACTGTTTGCGCAGATGTACCATTGCCCAACCCTCCTTTTCGAAGGTCGCCACCTCGCACATCCCCTCGCGCGCGCCGCATGCCACAATCGCCGCAACGTCTTCGGGTAAAAAGCCGCTCATCACCAGATCGCCTCCGGACGCAAGAGTCGCCACATAGGCCGGCATGTCGGTGGTCAGGATATTGCGGTTGATGTTGGCAAGGATGAAGTCGTAATGGCGGCCAGCGATGCTGTGCACATCGCCTAAAATCGGGGTGATGCGGTCGGCAACGCCATTGGTGGCAATATTCTCTCGACAGTTCTCATCGGCCCAATCGTCAATATCAACCGCATCCATATGGTGCGCTCCGCACTTCGCCGCCACAATCGAGAGTACACCCGTACCGCTACCCATATCCAAGCCATTGCGCCCCGCAACCCCCAGATCGAGCACCGCACGCGATACGAGCCATGTTGTAGCGTGATGTCCCGTGCCAAACGACATCTTCGGCATGACAACCACCTCCATGCGGCCGTCGGTAGCCGCTTCGTGGAACGGAGCTCGGATCAGCAGTCGTCCCTCGACATCAGTAGCCGGAAAATTACTCTCCCACAGCGCATTCCAATTCTGGGTTTCGATCGCAATATAGCGACCCTGCACCCCATAACGCAGCAGCAACGCATCAACAACTCCCTTACAATCGACCAGTCGATCGTGCGGAATGTAGGCTTTCAGCACACCGTCCTGCACCTCGAAGCTATCGAACGGAAAATCGGCAAGTTCGGCCGTCAGAATCTCGGCTTGCGAGTCGTCTTGAATCGGAATGTTGAGTGCTACGTAATTCATGGTGTTTATAATATTATGTAAAATTTTCGTACCTTCGTTTCGACAAAGTTAGCGATTGTTTTTGAAGATATGGCAGAAAATCTGAAAAAATGGGAGGAGGCCGGACGCCGTTACCGCACATATATTAAATTGGAGAAGCGACTCTCGGAGAATACCGTGGAGTCGTACATGCGCGACCTGCGTCAATTTGCACACTACATCCTCCGCCAATGGGACGTTGCGCCCAAAAATGTGGAGCAGACGATGATCGAACGCTATGTGGGCTGGCTCTACGACCGCGGTCGCGAAAAAAGCTCGCAGGCTCGTGCGTTGAGCAGCGTGCGCAGTTTCTTCAACTTCCTGCTGCTCGAAGACAAGGTCGAGGCCTCTCCCGCCGAATTTATCCTCGCCCCAAAATTCGGCCGACAGTTACCCGACGTGCTCTCGATGGATGAGATCGACCGGATCCTCGCCGCGATCGACACCTCAACGATCAAGGGGCGGCGCGACAACGCCATGTTAGAGGTGCTCTATTCGTGCGGATTGCGGGTGTCGGAACTGGTTTCGCTCCGCATGGAGGATCTCTTCTTCGGCGAGGGCTATATTCGTGTCACGGGAAAGGGCGACAAGCAACGCATTGTGCCGATAAGCCCCGTAGCTCGCGACAAAATTCAGATCTATCTCGAAGATCGGCATCCGGCTCGGACAAACGAACCGGTTGTTTTTCTGAACAATCGCGGCGCAAAGTTGACCCGCGTGATGATCTTCACGCTCCTCAAACAGGCGGCCGAACGTGCCGGAATCGACAAACGCATCAGCCCCCACACCTTCCGCCACTCGTTCGCCACCCACCTGCTCGAAGGGGGAGCCAGCATCCGACAGGTGCAGGAGATGCTGGGGCACGAGAGCATCCTTACCACCGAAATCTACACCCACCTCGACAGTTCCCACCTGCGACAAACCGTGGAGGAACATTTGGGGTGTTAGGAATCGCCCGAAAAAAATTGGGCCGCACCGACAAATTCGTGTCGGGCGGCCCAATTCTTTTGTTTTCGTTCGGATTACCAGATAATCACACGTTCGGATTGGGGCAAGAACATCGCCCCATCGGTGATACCGAAGGCATCGTAGAAGGATTGCAGGTTGCGCAAGGAGGCGTTCACGCGCCATTTACCCAGCGAGTGAACATCCAACTTAGTCAGTCGCGCGATCTCCTCATCGCGGATATTCTGTGCCCACAGTGCAGCATAAGCCACATAAAAACGCTGATCGGCCGTGAGGTTATCAATCGGTGCAGGGATCGTCTCGCCGAGGGCTTTGTGGTAGGCCGTATAGGCCACGCGCAGACCGCCTTGATCGGCAATATTCTCGCCCAGCGACAGTTGTCCGTTGGCATGGAGAGCCGGAATCGTATCGCGAGCCGGAAGTACCTCAATGGCATCAAACTGCTTCACCAACACCTCGGTCTTAGCCTTGAATGCCGCGGCATCGGCCTCTGTCCACCAGTTCTTCATGTTGCCGTCCTTGTCGAAATTGCAGCCCTGATCGTCAAATCCGTGGGTCATCTCGTGGCCGATCACTACGCCGATCGCTCCGTAATTGACCGCATCGTCGGCATCGGTATTATAGAACGGCGGTTGGAGAATAGCGGCCGGAAAACAGATTTCGTTGGTCGTGGGGTTGTAGTAGGCATTGACCATTTGCGGAGGCATATGCCACTCGGCTCTATCGACGGGTTTGCCCAATTTCGAAATGTTATCCGCGGTGTACCAACGACTGGCATTGACCATGTTGTCGAAATAGCTCTTTGCAGGGTCGATCGTCAACGTGGTATAATCCTTCCACTTGTCGGGGTAGCCGATCTTCACGGTGAAGGCGGCGAGTTTCTCGGCGGCCTTGGCTTTGGTGGCATCGGACATCCAATCGAGTGCCGCGATATGCTCGCCGAGGGCTGCTTGCAGATTTTTCACGATCGTCAGCACGCGCTCTTTATCCTTTTCGGGGAAATACTTAGCGACATACATCTCGCCGACAGCCTCCGAGAGCAGGTTGTTAGGCACGGCCATGGCGCGCTTCCAACGCGGTTTCATCTCCTGTTGTCCGGCCATCGTGCGGCCGAAGAAGTCAAACGAAGCCTGTTGGAAATCATCGCTCAGATAAGACGTTGCAGAGTTGATATACTGCGCAGCGAGGTAATAGCGCAGATCCTCGATCGGTGTGCTCTTGATCTGGTCGTTAGCTGCCAACAGCGAGGAGGGGGTAGAGACGATGATCGTATCGAAAGCTCCGATGCCCATCTCCTGATAATAGGTCGGCCAGTCAATCGCATCGTAGGTCTTCTCGAATTCAGCCTTCGAGGTCGGGTTGTAGAGTGCCGGAATATTGCGCAACTCCACGCTCGACCACATCTTCTCGGCCAGTTTGGTTTCGAACGCCAACACGCTTTCGGCTCCCTTCTCGGCATCGGCCACACCAGCCAACGCGAAGATCTTCGTCAGGTAGGTTTTGTAGGCATCGCGGATCTTGGCATTCTCGGCATCGAGGTAGTAGTCGCGGTCGCCGATCATCAGGTCACACTGCGAAGCGTAGATGGCGTTGATGTTGCTATTCATCAGATCAGCATCGACACTGATACCGAACAACGGATTGGCCACCGAGTGGTGCATACGCGCCACGATCGGAGTGAGTTGTGTGCGGTCGGTCATCGCCATGATTTCGTCCAGACCCGCTTTGAGCGGTGCTGCGGCCTCAGTGTTGAGTCGTACTGAGTCCAGACCCATTTTGTAGAGGTCGGAGATCTTCTGCTCGACCGATCCCGAAACGGCCTGCATCTTGCTCATCTCAGAGAAGAGTTCGTTGATCCGTTTTTCGTTGTTCTCGCGCAGAATATCGAACGAACCGTAACGCGAAAATTCGGGTTTCAGCGGATTATTCTTCTGCCAACCGCCGGTGGCATATTGATAAAAGTCGGCATTCGGTGCGACCGAAGTGTCGAAATTAGCCAAGTCGATGGCCGGAGTTTTCGGAGTATGTTGACATCCTGCCATAACTGCCAATGTTGCTATTAAAAGAAGAGGTTTCATGATTATCTCATTTTAAAGGGTTTTATTTTCATTGAAAAAGCCGCCTCATCGGCGGCTTTTTCAAATTAGTCGCGGATAGCCGCTACACCCGGAAGGTCACCGAACTCGATGTATTCGAGCAGCGCACCGCCACCCGTCGAGATGTAGGAGACCTCATCGGCCAGTCCGAATTTATTGATACAAGCCACCGAGTCACCACCGCCGATGAGCGAGTATGCGCCCTGCTTGGTTGCCTCGGCGATCGCCACAGCCACCTCTTTCGAGCCGGTTGCAAATTTGTCGATCTCGAACACACCCACGGGGCCGTTCCAAAGGATCGTCTTGCAGGTGAGGATATGCTCGCGGAAAGCCTTCTTGCCAGCTTCGGCGATGTCGACACCCTCCCAACCATCGGGAATGTTGTCGGCAGCAGCTACATTGGTGTTGGCATCGGCCGAGAATGCATCGGCAATCAACGCATCGGGCGACATCACCAATTTCACCCCTTTCTGCTTGGCCAGTTCCAGAATTTCGAGGGCTACGGGGAACATCTCCGGTTCGCAGATCGAGTTACCGACCTTGCCACCCTGTGCCGCAGCAAACGTATAGGTCATACCGCCACCGATGATGATCGAATCGACCTTCTCGATCAACGCCTTGATGACACCGATCTTCGACGAAACCTTCGAACCGCCGATGATGGCGCAGAACGGATGTGCCGGAGCCTCCATGAGCGATGAGATCGCCTTGACCTCCTTCTCCATCAGGTAACCGAACATCTTATCGTTGGGGAACGATTTGGCGATCAGGTAGGTCGAAGCGTGCTTGCGGTGAGCCGTACCGAACGCATCGTTGATATAGCAATCGGCATACGAAGCCAATTTCTTGACGAACTCCTTCTGCGGACCCTCTTTGAGTGCCTTTTTAGCGGCATCCTTCTGCTCCTTGGTAGCATCTTCGGCCAGACCGCGGGGTTTGCCCTCCTCCTCGGCATAGAACCGCAGGTTTTCGAGCAGAATTACCTCTCCGGCCTTAATATCCTTGCACATCTGGGCAGCCTTCTCGCCCATGCAGTCACCGGCGAACTCTACCTTCACGCCCAGATTCTTCTCGATAGCCGGAACGATCTGCTCCAACGAATATTTCATATCGGGATTCTTCTTCGGACGACCCATGTGCGACATCAGAATCACTGCACCGCCGCCGGCCAACACCTTCTTCACGGTGGGCATCGCCGCACGGATACGGGTATCGTCGGTTACTTGGCCCTGCTCATTGAGGGGCACATTGAAGTCTACGCGGATAATCGCGCGGTTGCCTTTGAAATCGTAATTGTCGATCGAAATCATAGTTGTA
>CAYOKU010000080.1:0-10380 GCA_964404645.1 uncultured Alistipes sp. | reverse complement strand
TAATCGAAACATTTTACCCCTACTTTTGTAACAATATTAAGACAAAACAGCAACAACTAATTCTGTAAAATATGATAAAAATGGCCTTCAAAAATCAATCAAAATTTAGGTTTTCTATCACCTAAACAGCAATCCGGAGAAATAAAACACGCCCACAAAGTATCGCACATAAACCTACAAATCAATATTTTAACGCGTAAATAAACCGAGTAATATTCGCAATCTACTGTTTCTATGGATTCGTCGGGTGACCTATATGCCGTGTGATATTCGACTGCGGAGGATCTGCATTAATCAGACATACTGTTGTCTAACCAACTTAAAAACAAGGTTTCAAAATGAAAAACTCTACAAAGTATTTTTTGTTACTATTTTCGATGACCTTACTGCTCTTTGCCTGCGATAGCAAAAAAGAGAGTTCGTCAAAAGCCTCCGATATGGATGTGCAGTTTGAACTTCCGGCTACACTCGAAGTGAGCAAAGGGGGTGAATACACCTTTACGGTGAAGGATGGAAAGATGCCGCTTCAATCCGACACCTTCATGGTTCAATCGGATCAAGGGCTCTCATACATCTGCCCCTTTGTGACCATCTCGGCCGAGAGCTTTACCGTGCGATTTGATCCTAATTGCGAGACGGGTTATTATTCGGTCTTTATCAAGCGCGAATCACGGAAAAGACCATTCGGCAAAATCTATGTAAAGGTCGGCGAAAAGTTAGACTTCACACCCGATGAAGGAACCACCGTTTATGGCTTGGTTTCATCGGCAGAGGGAGGTGTTGCAAACGTTGTGATCTCCGATGGTGAGCAAGTGACTACAACCAACAAAGATGGTATCTACCAACTCCGCTCAACCAAAAAGATGGGTTATGTCTTTATCTCCATTCCCAGCGGATATGAAGTGCCATCGTCGGGCGTACTTCCTCAATTCCATAAAGATTTGAAAGGGGGTGCTTCGGTGGTAGAACGGATTGATTTCTCGTTAAAAGCTGTTACGGGGCAAGATACCTATAAAGTATTTATGTTCGGCGACATGCATCTCGCCAATCGAACAGACGACAGTCGCCAATTTGCCGAATTTACGACCGATGTGACCGCCTATATGAATCAACATAAGGGTCAGAAAATATATGCAATTACACTCGGCGATATGACGTGGGATCTCTATTGGTATTCCAATAGTTTCTATTTTCCTCAATATTTGACAACGATCAATAAACAAATCAAAGATTTGCAGATCTTCCACACAATGGGTAACCATGATAACGATTATATGACCACATCAGACATCAGTGCGGCTGTAAAATATGTGGATATGATCGCTCCGACCTACTACTCATTCAATCTGGGCAAGGTTCACTACATCGTTTTGGATGATATTGATTGCAGTTCTTACGATGGTACAGATTCTCGAAATTATGCAAAACGCCTGACCAATGAACAATTGAGTTGGCTGGCAAAGGATCTGTCTTATGTGGATAAAACGACCCCGCTTGTGATTACCATGCATGCCCAGCTCTTCTATCCCGTGGAAGGTTCCGGCTATAAAATCGACCACGATGCAGCCAGCACCAACAATCTTTTGACGCTTTTAGACGGTTATCAGGTTCATTTCGTAACGGGGCATACGCACATGATCTTCAATGTGACGAACAAAGCCGCCATCGTGGGTGGCAAAAACTTCCAAGAGCACAACTCCGGTTCGATCTGCGCATCGTGGTGGTGGTCTGACAATCTCACATCGGGGGTTCATGTCGGAATTGATGGAACCCCAGGCGGATACGGTATTTGGGATGTTACGGGAACGGATTTCAAGTGGCTCTACAAATCGACCGGATGGCCCGTTGAATACCAATTCCGCAGCTACGACCTCAACAATGTCCACTTCTCGAAGGCAAACGTTCCGTTGATGCCTTCCGGCGCACCGGCCGAAGTCCAGAATGCCTACAAAAAATACATGGATGCTTACCCTGAGGGAAGCCAAGGAAACGAAGTGCTGATTAATATCTGGAACTGGAACGACAACTGGACGTTGAAGGTAACCGATGAATCGGGCAGTGCGCAAGTGGCGACACCGGTATGGGCTTATGACCCACTTCATATTGCCGCGCTTTCCGTGCCCAGATTCAACAATGCAAACCTAAAATCCGTACCATCGTTTATCACCGAGAAGTTCTGCCATTTCTTCAAAGTGAAACTCAACGATGCGACAACCGATCTGACAATCACCGTCAAGGATGAGTTCGGAAATACATGGACCGAGAACATGCAACGACCGAAGGCTTTCTCTACGGATGCCTACAAACGCAAATAGATCAAAATCTGCAAAACGGTTTGAACGGATCAACAGATTTTGACCGAAATTTTTCGATGTGATTTTTCAGGGCTCATGTGGTTTGTGGGCGACGCTACGGCACAAAAGGCCTTGAAAAATCGCCCGAAAAAGACGGACAATAAGAGATTATCCACAAACGGTTTTCGGCAACAAACACCAATCATTACTAACTTATAAACACATTTCTTATGAGAGTATTTAGACCATTGATTCTAACTCTACTACTGGCGCTTTGGGGGGGGGAAATTCTCTCGGCACAGAATAGAGTGGTGTCCGGAAAAGTCCTCGACACCAAGCAACAACCGCTTGTTGGAGTCGCCGTTTTGGTCGAAGGAACGACCAAAGGTGTCACAACCGCGGAAGACGGTGGATTTACCGTGCAGGTTCCTGCAAAGGAGATCACTCTTAACGTCACCTATTTGGGTTATACACCCCAGAAAGTGATGGTTCCCTTATCGAAGGATAACCTCATCATCACGCTGCAAGAAGATGCGATTCAGGTCGAAGAGACGGTCGTTATCGGTTACGGTACACAGAAAAAGGTCAACCTGACGGGTGCCATCGCAACTGTTGGGAGCAAGGATCTCAAAAACCGCATCTCTCACTCCGTGACGAACATGTTGCAGGGATCCGTTGCCGGCCTGAACATCACCACCTCATCGGGCAAACCGGGTAGTTCGCCTTCGATCAACATTCGAGGTGTGAACTCAATTAACTCGGCCGACCCGTTGGTGCTCATAGATGGAGCACAAGGAGATCTAAATCGCATCAACCCCAGCGACGTAGAGTCGATTTCGGTCATCAAAGACGCTTCGGCAGCCGCTGTTTATGGTGCACGTGCCGCTTTTGGTGTCATTCTGGTCACCACAAAATCCGGCTCAGTGAAAGACGGCAAAGCGGTCGTTCGATACAGCGGTCGTTTCGGGTGGGAGGAGTCGACTACTTCGACCGATTACGAGAACCGCGGATATTGGTCGGTCTATACAGTCAATAAATTCTGGCAAGTTGAAAACGGAGGAGCCAAATATATCAAATATACCGACTATGATATGCAGCAATTGCTGGCCCGCGTAAACGACAAAACCGAACATCCCGACCGTCCTTGGGTCGTTCAGGATGTACGTAACGGTCGCAACCAGTGGGTCTACTACGGTAACTACGATTGGTGGGATATGCTCTTTCAGGAGAAACGTCCGGTGCAACAGCACAGCATTTCGATCAGCGGCGGAACAAAAGATATCAAGTATCTTGTTTCGGGAGCCTACGATCGGCAAGAGGGTATGCAGCGGGCACATCCCGATGTGTACAACAAGTATAATCTGCGTTCGAAGATCGACTTCCGGATCAATAAATGGGCAACGATGAGCAATAACACCTCGTTTTACAGCTCACGATACAACTCATTGGGAGATGGTAGCATTGAGAACACACTCCAATACGGCTCGGTGCATGCGTTGGCTTGCTACCCGATGAAAAACCCCGACGGGTCGTGGTTGTATAGTACGCCCTATCAATCCTATAAGGTTGCCAACGGTCGACACATCATGCTTAACGAAGGTTCACACCGCAATGTCGATCGTTCGAGCGACTTCTCGAATACCACACGTTTGGTTATAACTCCAATTAAAACGCTGAGTATCACGGGTGACTTTACTTATCGCCTCTATCAGACACGAAATACGAGTCGAAGTGCTCCGTTGAAATACCGCACGTATCCCGATGAAGCACTTCTCGAATACAACACCGGAGCCGGTGAAAACCAACTCGATGAGGAGATCAAAACACGAAACTATTACTCGGCCAACGCCTATGCCAATTACGATGAAACCTTCGGCGGTGTACATCATCTGTCGGGAACAGCGGGTGTTAACTACGAAACTTGGGCCAGCAAAGATGTTTCGGCTTGGGGGCGAGATCTCTCATCCATTAATCTGGATGACCTGAATCTGGTAGGTCAGAACGAAAAAGGAGAGACTGAAACCGGAGTCGGCGGCGGTCAGAACGAGTACGCCTTGTTCGGAGCTTTTGCCCGCATCAATTACGATTACAAAGGTCGTTATCTGGTCGAAGTCAGCGGTCGTTACGACGGTAGCTCGCGATTCAGCAAAGATTATCGTTGGGGGGTTATTTCCTTCGGCATCTGTGGGTTGGAGAATCTCCGAAGAGCCTTTTTTCGATAGAGCCAAAGGGTTGATTGACAACTTAAAACTGCGTGCATCGTTCGGTAGCTTGGGTAATCAGAGTGTCTCCTCCTATTATACGTATATGCGCCTTGTTTCGATCAACGATTTCAACGGGTTTACCTTCGGAGAGAGTAGTTCGATGGGTAAATACTCCTCATTGGGAGCACCGATTGCCTCCGACATGACGTGGGAAACTGCACAACAATGGGACTTGGGTCTGGATTTTTCGATGTTGAATAATCGACTCAATATAACGGCAGATATCTATCTTCGCGATACGAAAGACATGTTGACCGAAGGTGTCGCTCTGCCGGGTGTCTATGGAGCGGATCCTCCCGAAATGAATACGGCCGATCTGCGGACGAAAGGATACGAGCTCACCATCAATTGGCGCGATCAATTCCAACTTGCCGGCAAACCCTTTGAATATAGCCTCGGATTTAATCTGAGCGACTATAAGAGCGTAATCACCAAATACGACAATCCGGAGAAGTCATTTGCTAAAAAATATTACGAAGGCATGGAGATCGGTGAAATTTGGGGGTTTGTTACCGATGGATATTTCAAAACCGATGAAGAGGCAAAAGCCTACTCGCAAGAGGTCGATTTAAGTTACAGTTCCGGACGGCTCTCCGGCGGATGGCAGGCCGGCGACCTGAAATTCGTAGACCGCGATGGCAATCATATCTGGGGAATCGGCAGCAACACGGTAAATGATCCGGGCGACCTCAAAGTATTGGGTAACTCGCGACCAACCCTCTCTTATGGTATCAATGCAAGCGTGCGTTGGTATGGATTCGATGCTTCGGTCTTCTTCCAAGGCACAGGCAACCATTATTGGTATCCGAATGGTCAGACAATGAATTTCTGGGGAGCCTATTCGGCCTCTTATCTGACGTTTATGCCGAAAAACTTTATCCGCAAAGTATGGGCTGAGGATAATACGAATTCGTATTTCCCACGTGCACGAGCCTATTCAGCAACAGGTGGCTATTTGGCCAAAGTTAACGATCGTTATTTGCAAAACATCCGTTATCTGCGGCTTAAAAACCTAACCGTCGGCTACACGATTCCCGAAACTGTTACACGTAAGATCGGAATCGACCAAGTACGTGTTTACTTCTCCGGAGAAAACCTCTGCTACTGGTCACCGCTTAAAAAGAACACCCAATATGTCGATCCCGAAGCGGCTATCAATCGCGATAACTCGGAGACGAACCGTGTCTACTATCCGTGGCCCAAGACGTTTATGTTCGGTATTGATCTTACATTCTAATTCTAAATTTCGAAACCAATGAAACGATTAACCATATTAGCCATTTTGCTCACTGCGGGGTTTTCGTCATGCGCGATTCTCGACAAAGAGCCTCTGGATAAAATCTCACAGTTCGACTATTTCAAAAACGCAACCGACCTCGAACTATTTTCCAACCCGTTCTACAACAACCTATTGGATAAAAGCCCATTCGATCAGCAGAGTGACCTGCTTGTCGAAAACACCCTCTCGGCCGTAATGTTCGGAGGTAGCCACCGCATCGTTCCCAATTCTGGTGGGGGTTGGACATGGACGGACTTGCGACGTATGAACACTCTGTTGGAGTATGCCAAACAGTGTGACGATGAGGCGGCTGTTACCAAATATTCGGCCATAACCCGATTCTTCCGTGCCTTCTTCTATTTTGATAAAATCAAGACTTTTGGCGATGTGCCTTGGTACGATGTGCAACTTGGTTCATCGGATGCGGCACTCTACAAACCGCGTGATTCACGCGAACTGGTTTTGAGCAATATGATTAAGGATATTGACGATGCTCTGGCCAGCGGAGGGTTAACCACAGCGGTTTCGCGCTACCGCGTCAACCGTTGGGCTGCATTGACTCTGAAAGCTCAATTCTGCCTCTACGAAGGAACCTTCCGTAAATACCACGGGATCACACTCGATGGAAAAGATTACAAATACTACCTCGATTTGGCCGCCAAAGCCGCCAAAGAGATCATCGACAATGGTCCCTACTCGCTCTACAAAACCGGACATCCGGAGAAGGATTACATGATGCTCTTTGCGCAAGACGATGCCAATCCCGCAGAGTATATTCTCTCCATTGATTTCAATTACGAACTTTCGATCCGGCACAACGCTGCGGCCTATACACTCTTGCCGACCCAAGGTCGTCCGGGCTATACCCGCAAATTCATCAACACCTACCTGATGAAAGACGGCACGGCATTTACCGACAAAGCCGGATGGCAGGAGATGACTTTCAATCAGGAGACGAAGGATCGTGACCCGCGTCTTGCCCAGTCGATCCGCACCCCCGGTTACACCAGAATCAACGAGACAAAAGTCTTAGCCCCCGATTTCGACGTTGCAGTTACGGGTTATCAACCCATCAAATTCGTTCAAGACCCGAAAACATCGAACAACAACAACGACCGCGTAGAGTCTTCGGATTGCGATATTCCGGTCTACCGTTACGCCGAAGTATTGCTAATCTACGCCGAAGCCAAAGCCGAATTGGGTGAACTGACACAGAACGATCTCGATATATCGGTCAATAAACTGCGTGAGCGTGTCGGCATGAAGGGCATTGATATGGACAAGGCCAATGCAAATCCAGACTGGTATCTATCGTCTGCCGAATATGGTTATCCGAACGTAAGCGGCGCAAACAAAGGAGTTATCCTTGAAATTCGCCGCGAACGATCTATCGAGATGATGCAAGAGGGACTCCGCCTCGACGACCTATTCCGTTGGAAAGCAGGATCGTGCATCGACCAACCCATCACCGGTATGTATTTCCCCGGGCCGGGCGAGTATGATCTCTCCGGCGATGGTAAGACCGATCTGATCCTCTACGCGAAAGGCGGCACGAAACCGACTGCCGGCGAAGGCGTTCAAGTGTACGAACTCGAAAAAGAGATCTTACTTTCCGGTGGATCCAAAGGGCAGATAGCTTTCCACAAGGATGCGGGACGCACCAAATTCAACGAAGAACGAGATTATCTCTACCCGATTCCGATCAATGAACGTTCGCTCAACAAGAATTTGAAGCAGAATCCGGGATGGAATGACGGACTTAATTTCTAAATTTTAAATCTCATAAAATTAGATAATTATGAAATTTACAAAATATATCATAGCCTCGATACTGATAGCGAGTTCCGGATTTATGGGTGGTTGCAACGATGACGAGAACCAACTATCGGAGGCCACGCTGGCCAGCGTCAGTACATTGAATTTCGAAGCGCAGCAGGTGACGGAGAAGATAATTACCGTCTATGCCGATGCCGATTGGAGAGCCGAATATCCGGAGTGGGTAACGGTCAATCCCGATTCGGGAAGTGGTACGATGGATGTAACCATTACCGTGACCGATAATATGCGCGAAGGTGCTATGGATAACCCACGTAAAGCGGCAGTCCTCTTCAAAGGGCGGACATTGGCAAGTTGCTCACAGGTGATGGTTGTTCAGAATGGCGACAAATATCGCGATGTCAAAGAGTATAAGATCGGTGAGATTGCCGCTTTGGAAGACGAAACCATTCTTTCCGTGCCGAACGCGATAGTTACGGCTATTACGGCCGCCGGTTTTATCGTGAGTGACGATAAAAACAGCGACAATGTCTATGTGCTGACTAAATCAACAGCTAAGGTTGGTGATAAGGTGACAATTAAGGGTAGCAAAGCGACCGATGCTCAATCGCTTGTCGTTGTGAATTGCGATGTATTGAATGTTACCTCCTCGGGAACTTCGGTGACCTACCCCAATGCAATCGACATAACCGACCGGATCGACACATACACATCGAACAAACGAGAGTATGTCGCCGTAAGCGGAGTCATGAACGGGAATAACGTGACGGTTGAGGGGGCGAAAAACGCATTGAACATTGTCGATGCCCCTGCATCGTTGGGTATTGCAGCACTCAACGGCCACAAAGTAGTTGTTAAGGGTTACTTCGGCGGCATTGCTTCGCCTGTGGTTAAAATACTTGCAGCCAACATTGAAGACAAAGGCGTAGCCAAAGTTATCTATTTCGCCGATGATTTCCAATGGATGGCTCAATGGGCTGATGAAAGCGGAGCCGGAGATTCCGTAGCAGCCAGTGATGGCCAAGGAGCGGCTCCGAATATCTTTGATGAAGCTGTCGTAAAAGCTACGTTCCTGACAGAACTTCGCGAAAATCGCAAATACGCGATTGTCAGCACCCCCGGCAATGCGACTTACCTGCAAAAATGCTATCTGAAATTCGGTAAGACCGATTATCAAGCGGGGCTTGTACTTCCACCGATTAGCAATATTCCCGCAGGAACAAAATTCAACATCGCCTTTGATTGGGCTCCGATGGTCGGTGGAACCGGTAAATTCGACCCCGTGAAGATCATCATACTGATTCAGACCGGAGATAGCCCTGCTACCGAATTGCCTCCCATTGGGCATAGCTTTGTAGATGGCGTTGACAAAACTCATTGGTTGCATGCCAATGTATTAGTCGAAGGTGTTACAATTACCCCTGAGACAAAGATCACGATCCGATCCAACAATTGGGGTGATACCCAAGCATCAACAGGCAGTAAGGTATATCGAAGATGGTTTATCGACAATATCGAAATATCCAAAGCCGAATAACCAACAGCCGAGAGCCCTGTCCTGAAAAACCGTTACAGGTTAGATGATACAGGAGTAATTAAATTTATATAAGAGGCTGTCTAATAAGTCTTGAAAAATCGAAATCACCCACGTTACAGATATCTGTGGCGTGGGTGAATCTTTAAAAGCAGGCTTGTTAGACAGCCTCTTTTCGTCTATACGTTTTTATCGTTACATCTCTCCAACGGTGAATCTGAATCGGCGTTAGCATACCATATGTATGGTCGCAAGCCATTATATGTCGTCGCACTCTGTTGTAGGATGCGCATCGTGGCTAATCCACATCCAACTAATCCAATAGAAAATCCTGCTTCAAGATACCGTTTTCACATTCCGCAAGAGATAATAAGCCCAACTCTGTCAAGCGAAAAAAGACTAACTTTGCTTAACACAGTTGGGTATATTGTTTCTTATTCGCAAACAAAATCCACACGCCTTTACCAGATTTTGATTCGCTGTCGCCCTTCTCGAATTTCACAAAATGGGCCGGGAACAAGCTTTTCAGTGCGCTTACACCCAAAATAATCCTCATCGAAAACAATAGGAGTTCCATTCGGTTGTTCGTAAGCTTGTTTGGGTAGTTTGGCTTTTCCTAATAATTGCGAGGAGATCTTTGCAACGTCAAAATCAGCCAATCCGTCCATCGAGAACGAAAGATAGACAGACTCTCCCTCATCTTCGATAATCGCATCGGGATCAAAATCGGGCCGAACGACCTGTTTCTCTTCTTTATCGTATGGCTTGTTATGCTTATAATATACATTTCCACTAACAAACATTGGATATGCCGCCTGATTATATTCAGAAAGGCCATAGCGATAATTCTCCTCCGTTTTTTTGTGTTTACCATTTAGAAACAGGTTGTTAAAATAACGATTGTCCCCTCCGGGGATAATTGACAACCCTGCAACCTCGGTCGAATGAGGCAAGAAATAGGGGGTATAACGCCCTCGTTCATTGGCCACAAGGAGCCGGCCAATAAGCAGATTGTGGACATAAGCTCCACCTTGTGATATATCAAGAATTCCCACATAAGAGCCAAATATATTATTATCGACGATGTATGGCCCATGATTCACCTCCAAAAATAGATCTTCCCCTACGTTATCATAAAATAAGTTTTGAGAGAGACGTGTTCCCTGTGTCATCCAATCGAGCCAGACAGATCGCCACGTATTATGAATTCTGTTACGCCTAATCTGGGTATCA
>CAYOKU010000079.1:0-10449 GCA_964404645.1 uncultured Alistipes sp. | reverse complement strand
TGCTGCGCGAAAATTACCGCAGCTTTGCCCTGCTGGCAGATCTTTATACGCGGGTTCAGCAACTCTGCAAGGAGCAGAATATGATGCTGCTCTCCGAGACGAAATATATTCTTTCGGCCTTTATCGGCCATAACGATGCTCCGTTTATCTATGAAAAGGTCGGTAATCGGTTTGACCGTTTCATGATTGATGAATTTCAAGATACTTCGGCCAAAGAGTGGGAGAATTTCCTCCCCTTGCTCGATAACGCCATGTCGCAATCGGACAAAACATCGGTATTGATTGTGGGCGACATCAAACAGTCGATCTACCGTTGGCGCGGAGGTGATTGGAAAATCCTGCATTCCGGTGCACAGCAAGCTTTGGGTGGAATGCGTACCGAGGTGGTGAATCTCAAAGAGAATTGGCGGAGTCTGCCTACGATCGTTCGTTTTAACAATCAACTCATTGGGAGCATTGTCGAGATTGATAATCGGGGACTTAATGTGGCACTCGATGAGGCGGCGCAGGCTGGTTCGATCGCCATTGAGCAGAAAAACCGGTTGCAAGATACGCTGGTCAATGCATATCGCGAGCATGAACAGATTCCTCGCCGTAGAAGCGATCGCGAAGGATATGTGTCGATCACCACATTTGACGAAAAGCCGCCTGTTATCGAGTGCGTTTGTGCACTTCTTGATAGAGGTTTCAAACCGAGTGATATTCTGATTCTGGTACGCACGGCGACAGAAGGGTGTCGAGTGGCAGCCGAACTGCTGGATTTTAAACAACAGAATAGCGAAGAGGCCTATCGTTTTGATGTTATGACCCAAGAGGCTTTGATTGTGGGGAATGCTCCGATCTGCTCTTTCATCGCTGCGGCTCTTCGACTGGCTCTCAACGCGACCGACTCGATCAGTCGCGCCGTCTGCAACCACTATCTTGCCCGTCCGTTTGACCAATTGCTCTCCGAGGAGGAGCAGACGTTTTTTCGGTCGATCCGATTGTTGTCGCCCGAAGAGGCATTCGAGCGAATTGTGATCCGATACGATTTGCAGGATAACCAATGCCAGACAGCCTATCTGCAAGCGATGCACGAGCAGATCATCGCCTTCTGCACCCATAAGATAGCCGATATCGAGCTCTTCCTGAAATGGTGGGACGAGCAAGGCTCTATGCGTTCGTTGAGCGTTGAGCAGAGTGCTACAACGGTCGAGATCACCACTATTCATAAAGCCAAAGGATTGGAAAAACCGGCGGTCATCATTCCCTACTGTTCGTGGGATCTCGATCCTAAATCGGGCGGTAACATCACCAACATAGTCTGGGCCGAATCACACGGGACGGAGGCTGATGCTATCGGTCGATTCCCCGTGAAATATAAACAAGCTATGGCCGAATCGGGCTTCTCTTCGGAGTATTACCGCGAAATGGTCTATTCGCATGTTGATAATGTCAACCTGCTCTATGTCGCCTTGACACGTGCCGCAGAGTCGCTCCATATCTTTATTCCGCAACGTTCACGCCGGTATAATGTGGGCGATCTATTGTTGCAAAGCATTAAAATTGAAGATGATGCGGCTTTGTTGGGTGAGATGAGAGGCGAGTATGTTGCCGGTGACTGTCGCGAACAGTTCTCATTCGGAACCTTCGAAGGGCCGATTGCCAAAGGACCGAAGCAGGCTGAGGTTGAACACGTTACTCTTGAATCGTATCCAACGGCGCATGCCGATATGCAACTGCGCCTCCCCTCGCAGCGTTATTTCGAAGAGGGCGACACGGAGTTGGCTCCTCGCAATTTCGGTATTTTGATGCACAAAGCCTTTGAAAATGCCGATAACGAGGCGCAGATTGATGATGCGGTGGCCGACATGTTGGCGGCAGGAAAGTTAACTGCGGCCGAAGCCGCGATGTTGCGCCAAATGATTGCCCAAGCTCTTGCCGAACCGATGGCTCGGGAGTGGTTCGCCGGCGGGTGGCAACGGGTGCGCAACGAACACGAGATAATCGTCCCCAACCGTTCGACCCGACGTCCCGACCGTGTGATGATTGCTGGTAGCCGTGCTGTGGTGGTTGATTATAAATTCGGTACACACGATGCGGAACGTTACCGTCGCCAGATTCGCGAATATATGCAATTGCTCTTTGCGATGGGGTACACGCAGATTGAGGGGTATTTATGGTACGTAAAATTGGGAACAGTGGAGCAAGTCACCGATTAAATGATCATCTCCTGCTTAGGCGTATAGAACTTGTTGCGTGTTAATCAAACGATTGCATTCCCGATTGAGCGATGCGAATGATGCGCTGGTACTCGGTGGGGGACAATTCGACAAAGAAGTAGTGTATCGGATCCACACGCATGCCGTTGTAGCGTACTTCGTAATGGAGGTGAGGTGCCAACGAAAGACCCGTATCACCCGATAGCGCGATAATATCGCCGCGGTGGACGGATTGGCCTTTGCGGACATTGATCTTCGAGAGGTGGTTATACGATGTCTCGTAACCGTTGCCGTGGTCGATCACCACGCTGTGACCCGATGTTGAGTTGCGGTCGGCCACATCCTTTACCGTTCCATCGGCCGTTGCAAATACACTCGATCCTTCGGGTAGCGTGTAATCTACCCCCTGATGCGATTGTAACGTTTTGAAGAAGGGGTGGTAACGCATGCCGTAGGAGGCCGTTAGCAACGTCAGTTGTTTGTTGATAACGGGCTGAATCGAGGGGATGTTGTTGCATGTCTGCCCCAATGAGTCGATTCTGTTTTGCAGTTCGAGATAGGTGGAACCCAACTTGTCGAGCCGGAGTTCCATTTCGCCGATCCGATCTCGCAATTCGCGTTTGAGTTGGCGGCCGGAGCGTTCGAAGATGTTTTTATAGGTGGCTGCCTGTTTCTGCTCAAATTCCGAGTCGAAATCGTAGGGATCGGATTCGAAAAGTGTACGGAATACGCTGCGATCTCGATCGGAGAGGTTGCCGAGAATGGTTGTCAGCGAGTCGTAACGTTCATTCAAGGCTCGGTATTCGCGATGCAGTCGATCTGTCGAGTGCTTCATTTCGTACTCCAATGGGGTGTCGAAAAATATCGAAAAACCGACATAATAGAGCACGGCCATTCCCAACCAGATAAACAGATGAACCGTGGCGCGGATGATGCGCTGTTTGCGGCGTTTGCGTCGGCGAAGACGCTCTAAATCTTTTTTACCAGCCATGTTTACAACGATTCGAAATTGGTTTCGTGCATCTGCTTCATCAGCGTATCGTACTCGTCAGCCGACATGTTGCGGTTGAAATAGTTGACCGGATTGACCGGTTTTCCCTTGTAGATAACCTCGTAATGGAGGTGAGGAGAGGTCGATATGCCGCTGTTACCGACATATCCGATCAGTTGTCCGCGTGAAACTTTATCGCCCTCTTTGACCAAAATCTGGTTCAAATGTGCATAACGTGTCTTGTAGCCGAAGTTGTGGTTGAGCAGAATCTGTTTTCCGTAACCGCGAAAAGCTATTTCGGTCATCGCGACCCGTGCGTCACCCGTGGCAAAAACCGGATCTCCGATCTTACCACCGAGATCAATGCCGGTGTGAGGACGTACAATATGCAAAATCGGATGCAGACGGCGCATGTTGAAAGCTCCGATATGGTTATTTTTGAGTCGTTTGCGGTCGATTGGCCAGATAGCCGGAATGGCGGCCGACATTTGCTCTTTGTTTTTCGACAGCATCTGCAACTCATCGAGTGATACCGATTCGAGATAGAGCGTGCGAGCCAACGCATCGAGTTGTTTCCAAGTGCCGACCATCAGCGGTGCATAGTTATCGTCGGCGATCGAGGCGTATTTGGCATCGGGGTAGGGTTGCCAAACTTCCGGAATCGAGAGTGTGTCGGTGGAAAAAAGTGAGCGATAGACGTTGTTGTCACGGTTGCGGATCTCATCCACGCGCCGTTGTGTGGTGCGTATCCGTTCTTGCAGAATCCGGTATTTGATGACCAATTCGTGGTTGGAACTCAGGATTCGGTACATCTTGGGCGTATAGAAAAAATAGGAGAAAACGAAATTGACAATCGACACCAAGATAAATCCGATCAGTATTTTGCGGATTAGCCGATAGGTTCGCAATCGAAACGGTGCGGTCACCACCTCACGCGTAAGGGTCTGTGCTTCGCGGGTTAGTTCCTGCGGATCGAATATGTGTCCATTTTGCGGCATTGGCTAAAAAACTCCTTGTTGGAGCATGCAAATTTAGTTTTAATTGTGTAATTTTGCAACTCAGAATGAAAAACGTGATAATTCGAAAAATCTTATATATGGAATCAAGTAAAATTCGTCAGGCTTTTCTCGACTTTTTCGAGAGTAAAGGCCATGTCATTGTGCCTTCGGCTCCTATGGTGGTCAAAGGCGACCCGACGTTGATGTTTACCAACGCCGGAATGAATCAATTTAAAGATATATTTTTAGGAAATACGCCTCGGAAATCGCCGCGTGCAGCCGATACGCAGAAGTGTCTGCGAGTGTCGGGCAAGCACAACGACCTCGAAGAGGTAGGTCACGATACCTATCACCACACGATGTTTGAGATGTTGGGTAACTGGTCTTATGGCGACTACTTCAAGAAAGAGGCGATCGAGTGGGCGTGGGAGCTGCTGCACGGTGTCTATAAACTCACGCCGGAGCGGATGTATGCCACCGTATTTGAGGGCTCGGAAGAGGATGGCGTGCCGTTTGATCAAGAGGCCTACGATTATTGGCTCCAATTCTTGCCGGCCGACCACATTATTCGCGGTAACAAGCACGATAACTTCTGGGAAATGGGCGAAACAGGCCCCTGCGGTCCCTGCTCTGAGATCCACTTCGATTTGCGTGATGAGGCGGAAATTGCGAAGATCTCCGGTCGCGAAATGGTTAATCAGAGCCACCCGCAAGTGATCGAGATTTGGAATTTGGTCTTCATGCAGTTCAATCGCAAGGCCAACGGATCGCTCGAAGAGCTTCCTGCGCGCAATGTTGATACAGGTATGGGCTTCGAACGCCTTTGCATGATTCTACAAGGCAAAAAATCGAACTATGATACCGACGTGTTTCAACCTACTATTGGTCGGATTGCCGCTCTTTCGGGCAAAAAATACGGCGAGGATGTGAAATGCGATGTGGCGATGCGCGTAATCGCCGACCACCTGCGTGCCATCGCGTTTTCGATTGCTGATGGGCAATTGCCTTCGAACGTAAAGGCCGGGTATGTCATTCGCCGAATTCTGCGCCGTGCCGTGCGCTACGGATATACCTACCTCGGTTTTACCGAACCCACCCTCTGCAAATTGGTCGCCGGTTTGGTCGATCAGATGGGCGGTCAATTCCCCGAACTCAAAGCGCAGCAGACACTCATCGAGAAGGTCATCGAAGAGGAAGAGGCCTCATTCCTGCGTACATTGGCTACGGGTATCAACCTTTTGGATGGGGTGATCGAACGGACGCGGCAGGCCGGAAACACAAATATCAGCGGTAAGGATGCTTTCGAACTCTACGATACGTTTGGATTCCCGATTGACCTTACCGAGCTGATTGCTCGTGAACAGGGCGTTGGGGTCGATCTCGAAGCCTTTGAAACGGAGTTGCAGGCGCAGAAAGCACGTTCGCGTAACGCTGCGGCTGTCGATACGGACGACTGGGTGGAGCTGCTGCCGATCAAGGAGAGCCTCTTCACGGGGTATGATACCCTCACCGAGCAGGTGCACATTGCGCGCTATCGCCGAGTGACCTCCAAAAACAAAACCTCCTACCAATTGGTCTTCGACCGCACGCCCTTCTACGGTAATTCGGGTGGTCAGATCGGTGATATCGGTTATATTGCCAGTGCAAACGAGCGGATTGCGGTTGTGGCAACCGAGAAGGAGAATGGATTGATCATCCATATCGTCAACGAACTTCCGGAGAAACCCGAGGCTGAATTTACGGCAGTTGTGGATGCCGAGAAACGGCAATCGGCTGCCAATAATCACTCTGCAACGCACCTCATGCACCAAGCTCTGCGCAAGGTGTTGGGCGAGCATGTTGAGCAAAAGGGTTCGCTGGTGACCCCCGAAGTCTTGCGTTTCGACTTCTCGCACTTCCAGAAGGTAACTTCGGAGCAGTTGCGCGAAGTTGAGAAGTTGGTCAATCAAGCGATTCGTGCCAACTATCCCCTCGAAGAGAAACGCGATGCAACACAGAAAGAGGCGCAGGAGTGTGGAGCGATGATGCTTTTCGGAGAGAAGTACGGCGACAAAGTCCGCATGGTGAAATTTGGTACATCGGTCGAATTGTGCGGTGGTACGCACACGAGTGCTACGGGTAATATCGGATTCTTTAAGATATTGAGTGAAAGTGCCATATCGGCCGGAGTTCGTCGTATTGAAGCGGTAACTGGAGTGCAAGCCGAGCAGGTGATCTATGCAGCCGAAGAGACTATGCGCAATGTGGGCGAATATCTGAATAATCCGCAAATTTTGCTGGCTGTCAAGAAGATGCTTGAAAATAACGAGACACTCTCCAAGGAGATCGAATCGATGCGTCGCGAACAGATTGCACAGTGGGCCGATAAGATTGTCGCATCGCTGGTTGAGCGTGACGGAATGCAATTGTTTGCCGTTCGCAGCGATCGCCGTCCCGATTTCGTGAAGGATCTGGCCTACAATTTGCGGTCAAGAGCCTCGAAATTGGTCTTTGTTGTGGGTTCTGTTTATGAAGATAAACCCTCGTTGACGATCATGTTGGGTGAAGAGATCGCAGCACAGGGTGTTAACGCCGGAGCGGTGGTGCGTGAGGCTGCCAAACTGATTCAAGGCGGTGGTGGCGGTCAGCCGTTCTTTGCCACGGCGGGCGGTAAAAACTGCGAAGGGTTGCAAGTGGCAATTGACAAAGCAGTAGAGCTGATAAAGACACAGCTCAATTAATGTTGAACGACTAAAATTTAAAATTATGAGCAATAAAGTTCTTTTGATGATTCTTGATGGCTGGGGAAACGGTCATCATGACAAGGCTGATGTGATCTCAACGGTGCATCCGGCTTATATCTCTGCCATGACGGCCAAATATCCGCATGCGGAGTTGCGTACCGATGGCGAAAATGTCGGTCTGCCCGATGGTCAGATGGGTAATTCAGAGGTCGGTCACCTCAATATCGGAGCTGGTCGAGTGGTCTATCAGGACTTGGTGAAGATCAACCGCGCTTGCCGTGATAATTCGATCATGAAGAATCCGGAGATTGTCAAGGCATTTGAGTATGCCAAAGCGAAGGGGGTAAATGTCCATTTTATGGGGCTGGTATCGGACGGTGGTGTGCACTCGTCACTCGAACATCTCTTTAAACTTTGCGACATCTCATCGGCTTACGGCGTTTCGGATAAGACCTTTGTTCACTGCTTTATGGACGGTCGCGATACCGACCCGCGAAGTGGTAAAGGGTTTATCGGGGATCTTGAAAAACACCTTGCCGCGACGGGCGGCAAGATCGCCACGGTGATTGGCCGCTACTATGCAATGGATCGTGATAAACGTTGGGAACGGGTGAAGATTGCCTACGATGCCTTGGTATGCGGAGTTGGCGAACATTCATCGGATATGGTTGAGGCCATGCAGAAGTCTTATGACGAGGGCGTTACCGATGAATTTGTGAAACCTTTCGTGCGCATTGATGAGAATGGTCGCCCGATTGGGATGATTCAGCCCAAAGATTTGGTGATTTTCTTCAACTATCGCAACGACCGCGCCAAGGAGTTGACTGTGGTGCTGACTCAGGAGGAGATGCCCGATCATGGTATGCACACGATGCCGCTCTACTATTGCTGCATGACTCCCTACGATGCTAAATTTACGGGATTGCATATTCTTTTTGACAAAGACAATGTACCCGATACGATTGGCGAATGGGTTTCGAAACAAGGCCTGAAACAGTTGCGTATTGCCGAAACGGAGAAATATGCCCACGTAACCTTCTTTTTGAATGGCGGTCGTGAGGAGAAATTCGAGGGAGAGGAGCGTATTTTGGTTGCATCGCCCAAGGTGGCCACCTATGACCTGCAACCTGAAATGAGTGCCCCCGAAGTGGCCGATAAGTTAGTTGCCGCATTGGGTGAGCAGAAGTTTGATTTTATCTGTCTGAACTTTGCCAATGGCGATATGGTTGGCCATACGGGAGTTTACGAGGCGATCGAAAAGGCGGTTCGTGCCGTTGACGGTTGTGTATCGAAGGTGGTTGAGGCGGCTAAGGCAAATGGATACGAGGTGGTGGTGATTGCCGACCACGGCAATGCCGACAATGCGGTCAATCCCGATGGTACACCTAATACGGCGCATTCGCTCAATCCTGTGCCTATCGTGGTTGTTTCCGATCGTGTAAAGGCTGTTCACAATGGTATTTTGGCCGATGTAGCACCTACGGTACTGAATTTGATGGGACTTACGCAACCTTCGGAGATGACCGGCAAAACATTGGTTGAGTTCTAAAAAGATGCCTGCATAAAACATTTTTAAAGCAGAGAAAATCGAGTTTTCTCTGCTTTTTTTATTGTTCGGATGAACGGGATCTGATTCCAGAGAGTTCTGTCGGTAGCAAGATACAAAACCTAATGAGGAGGGGCGGAATCTGATTCCGCCCCTCCTCATTGAGTTTTGTTACGGTCGTTTCTACGAACCGAAGTTGTCATACAAAATATTCTCCGGTGGTACACCGAGGCTGTCGAGCATGTTGACGACTGCCGAAATCATCATCGGAGGTCCGCACATGAGGTAGATACAACCTTCGGGATCCTCGTGATTTTTCAAGTAGTTTTCGTACAGTACGTTGTGTACGAATCCAGCCGTGTACTTCACACCAGCCGCATCGGCCTCGGGATCGGGACGGTCGAGGGCCAGATTGAAGGTGAAGTTGGGGAAATCGCGCTCGATCTCTTGGAACTCATGTACATAAGGAGCTTCTTTGAGTGCGCGTGCACCGTACCAGAACGACACCTTGCGCGAAGTCTTCTCGGTTTTGAAAAGATGCATCAGGTGGCTACGCATCGGAGCCATACCTGCACCACCGCCGATGAAGACTAACTCTTGGTCAGATGGCAAGTTGTCGGGCAGGAAGAACTCTCCGTAAGGTCCCGAAATCGTCACCTTATCACCCGCCTTGCGCGAGAAGATATACGATGAGCAGATACCCGGATTGACCTTCATGAAGGCTCCGGCAGCACGATCGAACGGCGGCGTGGCGATACGAATGTTGAGCATGATGATGTTTCCTTCGGCCGGATGGTTGGCCATCGAATAGGCACGGAAGGTCGGTTCTGGATTCTTCGTTACCAAATCGAACATCTTCATCTTCTCCCAATCGCCGCGGAATGTATCGTCGATCTGCATATCCGAGAACTTGATTGCGTCGTATTTCGGAATATCGATCTGGATATAACCGCCGCTGCGGAAGTTGAGGTGCTCACCTTCGGGCAACTTCACAACAAACTCTTTGAGGAAGGTCGATATATTGCGGTTCGATACCACCGTGCACTCCCATTTCTTAACGCCCAGAACAGCCTCAGAAACGCTGATCTTCATGTTTTCTTTCACCTTGACCTGACATCCCAGACGCCAATGTTCTTTGGCCATTTTGCGCGAGATGAAACCGGTTTCGGTCGGCAGAATATCGCCACCGCCCTCCAAAACCTGACATTTGCACATTCCGCAAGCTCCACCGCCACCGCATGCCGACGGCAGGAATACTTTGTTTTCGGCCAGCGTAGCGAGAAGTGTCGAACCGCTTTCGGTCGTAAGCACTTTCTCACCGTTGTTAATGTCGATCGTCACAGCTCCCGATGTCGTCAGCTTGGCCTTTGCATAGAGAAGCAGCGCAACCAACCCAAGCGTAATTATCAAAAAGGCGATGATCGCAACTAAAATTGTCAATTCCATTTTCCGAATCTCTTTTTAAAGGTTAAAACTGAATGCCAGAGAATATCATGAAAGCGACACCCATCAGACCGGTGATGATAAACGCAATACCGGGGCCTTTCAATGCCGCAGGGATGTGCGAGTAGGTGGTCTTTTCGCGGATAGCAGCCATCATGACGATAGCCAACCACCAACCCAGACCCGAACCCAGACCATAAGCCACCGTCTGTACGAACGAGGTCAACTCTCCTCCATCGACCTTTTGCTGCATGAAAAGCGAACCTCCCATGATGGCACAGTTCACAGCAATCAGCGGCAGGAAGATACCCAATTGGTTGTAAAGCGTCGGTGAGAACTTCTCAACCGCCATCTCGACCAACTGCGTAAATGCGGCGATCGTGGCGATGAAGACGATGAATGCCAAAAAGCTCAAATCTACACCTTCAACCAGCGCATTGGCTTTCAGTACATATTCATACAAGAGGTAGTTCAACGGTACGGTCATCACCATGACGAATGTCACGGCTGCACCGAGGCCGAGTGCCGTCTTCACGCTCTTCGATAC
>CAYOKU010000078.1:0-10535 GCA_964404645.1 uncultured Alistipes sp. | reverse complement strand
TAATAACATTTTAAAAACATACAGTTATGGCATTAGCAATCAACAAAGACAATTTTCAGGAGCTGCTTGCATCCGACAAACCGGTAGTAGTCGATTTTTGGGCAGAGTGGTGCGGCCCATGCCGCACAATGTCGCCAATCGTAGATGAATTGGCCACAGAGTATGAAGGTCGTGTCGTCATCGGCAAATGTGATGTCGAGAGTAACGATGAAATCACGATGAAATACGGTGTGCGCAACATTCCTACGATTATCTTCCTCAAAGGCGGCGAATTGGTCGATAAACAGGTCGGAGCTTGTTCGAAAGAGGCTCTCAAAGCGAAGATCGACAAACTCTTCTAATGATACGAACCATTGATTACCACGGTCTTCGAGCTGTCGAATTTGCAAAAGGGGATTACACGGCGTTACTCATACCCGATGTAGGTGCAAATTTGATCCGTTTGGCCAATACTCGGTTGGGTGTGGAGATCCTGCGGACTCCGAACGCGGATGAGATTGATACGTTTCGCGGTCGTCCGCAGGTATTCGGCATGCCGTTGCTCTTTCCGCCCAATCGAATCGAAGACGGACGCTATACATTCGACGGTCGTGTCTATCAATATCCGATCACGATCGAAAAGGAGCACAACTATCACCACGGAGTTCTTAAAAGTCAGCCGTTTGTCATTTCAAAAGCCATAGAGACCGAGGAGAGTGTATTGATCGAGGCCCGTTATTATTCGAACGCAGCCAATGATGCAATCTTCCGTGACTTTCCGCACGAGTTTAAATGCAAGGTGGTTTTTACATTATCCAACAAGGGGTTGCGGCAGGAGGTGATGTTTGCCAATAAAAGCAAACTACCGATGCCAGTTGGTGTTGGTTTTCATACGCCGATGCGTATTCCCTTCGCAGATGGCTGTGCAAGCGACTATTTGATGCATGCAGCAGTTAAAGAACAGGTTGAATTGAGTAGCCGCAACCTACCAACCGGCCGCATGTTACCGCTCGATGGCCGATTTGTAAAGTTACGCGGTGAGGGGTTACAGGTCACCGAATGCGATCCGATTGAAGCCGGGTTTACGGTCGAAGAGATCGACCTCGATGGAGCTCCCTATCGAGGGGTGTGGATTGAGAACCGGAAAAGTGGTGTGCGGACTTTCTATGAAGTTGATGAACAAACAACCTATTGGACGATCTGGAACAACGGAGGACAAGTACCTTACTGCTGTCCGGAACCGCAATCGTGGGCAACGAATGCTCCGAATGCCCCCGATCCGGCAGGCGTAGGTTTTCAAGCAATTCCTGCGGGTGAAAAATGGCGTATGAAGATCAAGCTTTACGCAAGATAACCCACGTAATAGATAGAACAATAGGTAACTTACAAAAGTTGCCTATTGTCATTTATAGATGTTCGAAGAAGACCGTTTCAGCCAGAGGTTTGCGGGTTTCACTATGGCGGTCGGGAGATGCCGCGTCTTCGTCTGCATACCCAATCAAGAGGATATTAACCGGCTCGAGATGGGCAGGAATCTGAAACTCTTCGCGCAAGGTTTCCGGTTTAAACATGCAGATCCAAAGCGTATCAAGCCCCTCGGCAGCCGCCGCCAACATCATATGATCGGTAATGATTGAGGCATCAATATCGCCGATCTTTTTTCCATCGTATTTACGCTGCCATACTTCGGTGGTGTCGGCGCAGACAATGATGGCACACGGAGCTCCGAAGTCGCGAGTGCAACGGGTCAATTTAGCCAACCCATCGGCTGACTGGATCACAATGAGCCGTTGTGGTTGTCGGTTTGCTCCGGTGGGAGCAACATGAGCTGCCTCCAAAATAGCGGCTAATTTTTCAGGTTCTACCCTATCCTGCTTATATTTTCGGCAAGCATAGCGGCGTTTGGCAATTGCAAGAAAATTCATAGTTGGGATCTATTTATAGGACAAAGATAGTCAAAAAATCGAGTTGTAAAGAGTATTTGTCATGCTTGACTGACAGAATGGCAGAATTAGGCGGCTGGCACAGCGTTTGATAATATAAATAAACGAAGAACAACTAAAAAAACGATAATAGAACTATGAAAAACGGAAAAATTGGAGTTACAACGGAGAACATATTCCCCGTTATCAAAAAATTTCTCTATTCGGATCATGAGATTTTCCTGCGCGAGCTGATCTCCAATGCAGTAGACGCCACCCAAAAGTTGAAAACCCTTGCAGCCAAAAGCGAAATTAAGGGCGATCTGGGCGATTTAACCATCCATGTTACAGCCGATAAAGCGGCCAAAACGCTGACTGTTACCGATCGAGGTATCGGTATGACGGCTGATGAAGTAGATAAATATATCAATCAGATTGCGTTTTCGGGTGCAGAAGAGTTCATGGCCAAGTACAAGGATCAGGCAATCATTGGGCACTTTGGTTTGGGATTCTACTCAGCGTTTATGGTGTCGGACAAAGTTGAAATTGTAACCCGCTCCTACAAAGAGGGGGCAAAGTGTGTGCGGTGGAGTTGCACGGGATCTCCCGAATTTGAAATGGAGGAGAGCGACGAGGCGCATGATCGCGGTACAACAATCATCCTGCATCTCTCGGAGGATATGCTCGAATATGCCGAAGAGTCGAAGGTGGAGGGGCTGTTGCGCAAGTATTGCCGTTTCCTCCCCATTCCTATCGCATTCGGGAAGGTTAAGGAGTGGAAAGACGGGAAATATGTAGACACCGAGAAGGAGAACGTCATCAACGATACCGAGCCGCTTTGGACACGAAAACCGACCGAGATCACGGAGCAACAATACAAAGATTTCTACCAAGCATTGTATCCGATGGGCGATGAGCCACTCTTTTCGATTCACTTGAATATTGACTATCCGTTCCATCTCACCGGAATTCTCTATTTCCCGAAAATTCGGAATAACTTTGAGATTCAGAAAAATAAGATTCAGCTCTATTCGAATCAGGTTTTTGTGACGGATCAGGTGGAAGGTATTGTGCCGGAGTATCTTACATTGCTTCATGGAGTAATCGACTCTCCCGACATTCCGCTCAATGTATCGCGAAGTTATCTGCAAAGCGATCAGAATGTGAAAAAAATATCAAGCTATATAACCCGTAAAGTTGCCGATCGTCTGCATGAACTCTTCTCGACCATGCGCTCCGATTACGAGGCCAAATGGGATGACTTGAAGATTTTTATCCAATATGGTATTCTGACCGATGAAAAGTTTGCCGAAAAGGCTTCGGAGTTCATGTTGTGGAAAAATGTGGAGGGTAAATACTTCACCTCGAAGGAGTACACCGAATTGGTCAAAGAGAATCAGACCGACAAGAATAAAAATATCATTTTCCTCTATGTAGATGATGTCGAGGAGAAGCACACGTTCCTTGAAGCTGCCAAAAGCAAGGGTTATGATGTGTTGGAGATGAATGGCCAACTGGATAACCATTATGTGAATTGGTACGAATCGAAAAACAAAGATGTGCGTTTTGTACGTGTGGACAGTGACGTGATTGAGAAGCTGATTCAAAAGGAAAATACGCTAAAAATGTCGCTGACTGAGGCGCAGCAAGAGATCTTGACCCCTGTATTCGAGAGCCAGATGCCCAAAGACGAGAAGATCAATTACAGCATCTCTTTTGAGGCTATGTCGCCCGAAGAGGCTCCAATCGTCATCACGCAGAATGAGTTCATGCGCCGCATGAAAGAGATGGCCTCCATGAATGGCGGTGGTATGAGCCAATTCTATGGACAGATGCCCGATAATTTCACGATTGCTGTCAATGCGAACCACCCCATTGTAGCCAATATTTTGGCAGATTCTGAGAAGGCATACGGCGATAAATTAAAGACGATCACCAAAAAGATTGATGCCGCAGTAGCCGAAGAGAAACGCTACGAGGAGGTTGTCAAAGATAAAAAAGAGGCCGACCTGACAACTGAGGAGAAGAGCATGCGCGAAGATCTTTCGAAAAAAGTGGTCACATTGCGTGATGAAAGAAACGAGCGTTTGCGTGAAATTGGTGGTGAAAATCGACTTGTCAAGCAGATTATTGACCTTGCGCTGTTGACCAATGGCTTGCTGAAAGGTAAGAATCTGACTGACTTTATCCAGCGTTCCATCTCGTTGATCGAGAAGTAATCGGCTTTTGTTTGCAAAAAGAGCGGTCTGTTTCGAAACAGACCGCTCTTTTTGATGTTACTCCTCAATCCATTGGTGGAGTAGTAGTTCGGTAAACCATTCGGGACAGCGGCACGGACGTCTACTGTCGCTATGGATAAATCCGAGTTGGGTCATGCCTGTATTGAGCAGATCGCCTTTTTCGTTGAAAATTTCGTAATAAAATGTGATTCGAGCGGCCGGCAACTCTTTGAGCGAGATGCGAACCGTGAGTAACTCATCAAAATAGGCAGGCTTGCGATATTTCGACTGTACTTCAAGAATTGGCATCATGATGCCGCGTTTCTCAACCTCCGCAAACGACATGCCCAGCACGCGGAGTAGCTCACTGCGAGCCGCCTCGTAATAACAGATGTAGTTGGAGTGGTGGCAAATGGCCATCTGGTCGGTATGCTTATACCAAACCCTGACTTGACAATCGTGACTTACCATAGCATTATTTGTTTAATTCTTGGTGTGAGCGAGTGGCCCAGCAGTTTTTCAGCTTGTACGTAATCACCGGCCTCGATTAATCGCCGGATAACAGTGGAGCTGACACGCACTCCCTCGACATCGCAGGCATCAACGCGAATCACCTTCAACAGTTGCATGCTCTGCAAATTCTCATAATTGCAGCGATCGTGGCCAAAACGGTGGTTGTACCCTGCAACAAGCGTTTTTGCTCCGATTTTGCGGATCAGGTACTCCTCGATGAAACGCTGGCCTGTCAGGTGGGCGAAAGTTGTATCGAATGGAATAACGATCATATTTTCGACTCCAAGCTCTTTGAGCAACGCCGCTTTTTCATCCAGAGTGGTCAGTTGCAGCATTCCGTCAGCCTTGCCCAAGGCGACTCGCGGATGCGGGTCGAAGGTCATAACGATGCTCTCGCCCTCGTTCGAGGTGGCCTCCGAGAGCAGTCGAGCAATCAGTTTTTGATGACCGACATGCACTCCGTCATATGACCCGACCGTAACAGCCGGATTTCGAAAGTGCGGAATAGCCTCAAATCCATGAAAAACACGCATTATCTACGCATTTAGGCTCTCTTCGCTCTCCTTGACGAAGTATGCGACCTTTTCGAGCAACGTGGTAATATCGTAATTCTCCACGACAATCCCCTGTGGAAAATTGAGTGGCGTAGAGGTGAAATTAAGTACCCCTTTGATCCCTGCATTGATGATCGGCACAACCAATTGCGGTGCAACCTGCGTGGGTGACGATACGATGACGATGCTGATCTCTTGATCCTCGACCATCTCTTCGAAAGTATCCATGTGGTAGCAGGGAATGCCATCAATTTCGCGACCTACCTTTTCGGGATCGACATCAAATGCTGCCGTAATTTTCAATTTTAACTCCTTGCTATTAAAATACTTTGTAATAGCTTGACCGAGGTGTCCCATTCCCAATACGGCAATATTCATCGGTTGGCGGCTGTCGAGAATTTTATTGATATACTCGATAAGTATCTCGACATCATACCCTTTTTTTGTGTCGCTTGAAAATCCGATCAGCATCAGATCGCGCCGTACCTGCACAGCCGTTATACCGTGGATGCCGGCCAGTACGTGTGAGAAGATGTGGGTAATCCCTTGCTTATGGCAGGCGAGTAGCGTGCGACGATACTCACTCAATCGCTCGATCGTCTTTTCGGGAATCGTATTAGTCAAAGCTCCCATGGTGTTTTTATTCGATGGTAATCGTATAATTGCTGTTGTAATTAACTCTTGTCCAGTTGGTATTGACATGATTTCCGCTGTCGGTTTGTTGTTCAAATCGGTAGGTTGTTTGGAGCGGAGTATAGTCGCGCCCCGCAAGATTCTCCTCAATATCGCCATACATGGACGGCACAAAGATTAACGCCGAATCGAAGCCTCGGTAAGCATAAAGTGTCGGCAGCGAACCAAAGGTGCGAATGTACGCTTCATCAAAAAGGCGAATTGCCTCCGAGTCGCGTTTGGCATGGTAGGTTGACACGAAGACCACATGGTCTTTGAAGAAGATCGAACGGTCAATGTTGTTATAGCGATTCCAACGAGCATTACCCAGAACCGTAAATTTCGAAGGAGTCAACCCTCGACTACTGATGCTGATGTCGGCCGAAGTAATTGCGGCCAGAATCCGATCGACATCCACCTCTTTGTCGGCCATAACGATAAATAGATTGTCGGCTCCGTTGTCAAGCAACGGTGTCAAATCGCTTGGACTGTTTACGGCAGCTTTGGCCGAAGAGGGGTGTACATATTTATAGGTATAGCGTGAATAGGCACGTTTGCCGAGCCAAGCCATAATTTCGCGTTCGAACTCTTTGTCGGTACTTTCGGTATAGATCAATGTGATCTGCTTACCATCGGCTTGCAGGTCAGCCACCTTCTCGTATTTTCCGGCCGGATCGGGAGCCAACTGAAAGACGACTTCGCTATTCGTGTGTGACAAACTGGCCAATGGAGAGACAACAGGAATATGTTCCTTAGCCGCATACTCAATCACTTGCGGCATATTCTCTTCATAGACGGGGCCAATGATTAATTGCGCTTTTCGGAATGTCTCATCATCGGTGATCGTTCCGATTTTACCCACATTGCGCGCGGTATTGTAGACATTCAGATCGACCGAATACCCCAATTTTGTTCGGATTGTATCGAGCCCTAACAAAAAACCTTGGTAAAATTCCAAATAGTTGTTGTTGGCCTCACCCTGAACCGCCAACGGGAGTAGTAAGGCGACATTCAACGATTCGTGGCTATGCAATGCTTTGAAGTCAGGAGTTTTCACCTCCGGTTCCAGAACAACCTCCGCCGGAGTTATTACGTTGGGCAGCCCTCCGACCGATTCGGTTGTTGCGACAGACGACTCTTGGGGTACTTTAATAATGGCTCCGGCTTTGAGATCCGCAGCCTTTAACCCATTATTCAAACGACCCAACTCCTCTTCAGAGGTGGCGTATCGCCGCGAAATCGAATAGACCGTTTCGCCGGTTTGTACCAGATGATAGCCCATGCCGGCATCGGCTACGCTATTGAGCGACTTGCGATAGTTCTCCCACTGCTCACGACTGCCAGCCTCGTTTTCCGAGCCGACCTGTTTTTTGCGAATCAAGATCCGTTCGCCCAAACGCAGATGAATCGGGTCGATATTGGGGTTATCGGCGATAATAGTGTTGACCGGAATTTCAAATTGGCGGGAGATTCCGAAAAGAGTTTCCCCCTTAATAACAAAGTGAAAATTGAATGTTTTGGCCAATTTCTTCTCCGAGGGCAACTCTTCGACCCCACCGACAACCGGAATCCGAAGGTTCTCTGCGGCCTTCAAACCGGTGGCTGCCGATGGATTTTTCTCGACAATCACCTTTTCGTCAATACCGTACATTTTTGCGAGAGCATAGAGCGTTTCTCCGGTTTGTACCGTATGGATATAGTATTTCGCCCCATCAATATAGACAATGGTCGTCGATTTCTCGGCGGCCGAAGCGCATAATGTCCATGCAATCAAAAAAGCGGTGGCGCAAAGTCGTTTCATCATTATTTCATTTTTTCGCGCATGCGTATCTCTGTGATTACTTTTTTGGTATAAAGCGGAAAATCACCGTTCATCATCCATGCGTAGTAACTCGGTTCGAGTTCGAAAACTTCGGCTACTGCACGTCCTTTGTACTTTCCGAATCCGAAAACCTCGACCCCTTTTTCATTGAAAACAATGCGTCCGGCATAATCCACAGTCTCGCCGCGTGAGGAGAATTCGGCCAATTTGTCGATATCGTTTTCGAGATCGGTATAACGATCCAACTGAGCTTTGAGCACCTCATAGGTAGCTTTCGTATCCGCCTCGGCCGAATGGGCATCGTTGAGATCCTTGTCACAGTAGAATTTATAAGCAGCAACCAATGTGCGTTGCTCCTTTTTATGGAAAATATTCTGCACATCCACAAAACGTCGCCGTTTGAAATCAACATCAATCCCCGCCCGCATAAACTCTTCAACCAGTACAGGCAGATCAAAACGATTCGAATTGAACCCTCCGAAATCGCAGCCGCGAATAAACTGATCGAGCGATTTGGCGACCTGTGTAAAGGTTGGGCACTCCTTCACATCCTCGTCCGTGATCCCGTGGATAGCTGTGGACTCCTCCGGAATGTGCATTTCGGGATTGATCTTTCGGGTTTTGGTTATCTCCTCGCCATCGGGCATAACCTTCACCATCGAGATCTCGACAATGCGGTCTTTCGATGTATCTACACCGGTAGTTTCCAGATCAAAAAAGATAATCGGGCGTTTGAGGTTTAACTTCATCTTCGTGGTTATGCGTTGATCATCATCGGCATGAGCAGCATAAGTGTTGCACTGGTCTGCTTATCGTCATAGATGGGTTTGAATACTCCGGCGCGGGTCGAATCTGCCAACTCGACAACCACGGTCGGAGTATCCATGTTCGAAAGGATCTCTACCAAGAATGTCGATTTAAACCCAATCGAGATCGGCTGCCCGTCGTAACTGCACGAGATGGTTTCGTTTGCCGACACCGAGAAGTCGATATCTTGCGCCGTCAGGTTGATTTTGTTGTCGGCGATATCCATCCGGATCAGATTTGTGGTCGGATTTGAGCAGACTGCCACACGTTTGATGCCGTTGACCAATTCGATCCGATCGACAAGCACTTTGTTGGGGTTGTTGGCCGGAATCACAGCTCCGTAATTGGGATAATTACCCTCAATCAGTCGGCAGATCAGCGTATGGCTCTTCAAAATAAACATCGCGTTTTTCGAGTCGAAGCTCACATCAATGGCGTCATCCTCTTTCAACAGAACGTTTTTCAACAGGTTAGCCGGCTTTTTCGGCAGAATGAACGATGCGGTGAAATCGGTCGGCATTTCGGCCTCGTACTTAACCAATTTGTGGGCATCGGTTCCGACAAAGGTCAAGGCTCCCGCATCCATATTAATGTAGATGCCATTCATCACCGGCCGCAACTCATCATCGGCCGTGGCGAAAATTGCCTTGTTGATACCATTCACCAATGTATCGACATCGAGTTTCAACTCCTTTTTCTCGGCATTCAGTTGCGGAATGGCCGGATAGCTTACTGCACTTGCCCCCGGGATCGACAGCGAACCGCTCTTCCAATTGATCTTGATCTCCCAATTTTTATCGTTGACATCAATCACCAAAGGCATCTCAGGAAACTCTTTCAGCGAATCGAGCATCAATTTCGCCGGAGCCGCAATCGTCCCTTCACGCTCGGCATTCTCAACTTCGATCGAGCCGATCAACGTTGTTTCGAGATCCGATGTGGTGACTTTCAGCGTATTGCCATTAAGTTCCATCAGGAAGTAATCCAAAATAGGCAGCGTATTCTTGTTGCTGATAACTTTGCCGGTCGTCGCCAAAAGCGACAGTAGTGCCGAGCTTGATACGGTAAATTTCATAGTTGTATTTCTGTTTTATCTGTTTTTTTATTACTTCAATGTAGCGAGTTTATCGAGTGCGGTTTGAATCATCATCCGCACAAATGGTTTGTAGTCGGTGCAGGCATCATGCGCGATACGTTGTGCGATGATCGTACAAATTGTGGCAGCACGGTGTCCCATCAGCGCGGCCAATCCGGCCAACGCCGAACCTTCCATCTCGAAGTTGGTGATTCGTCTTCCGTGGTATTCGAACGATTCGATCTTCTCGTTGAGATGCGCATCCTGCGGTTCAAGACGGACCCATCGACCTTGGGGAGCATAAAATCCGGGGGCGGCAATGGTGATCCCCTCGCGAGTCACCTCTTTAAAGTGGTCGAAAAGCGTCTTGTCGGCATCAATAAAATAGGGCTTAGGCAGCAACTCATTCCAGCCTGTATGGGCCATAAACGCCTTCTCGATTGCCAGATCGCAAACTTCGTTGCGACCTTTGTAGTAATTCAGCAGACCATCGAATCCCACGGAGGTACGCGAAAAGACAAACTCACCTACCTTAATATCGGGCTGAATGGCTCCCGAAGTTCCCAAACGCACAAGAGTCAACTCTCTTTTTACAGCTTTTTCCTGCCGTGTGGCAAAATCTACATTGACCAACGCGTCCAACTCCGTGACCGATATGTCGATATTGCCGATACCGATACCGGTTGAGAGAACCGTCATACGTTTTCCTTTGTAGGTTCCCGTTACGGTATTGAATTCTCGGTTGGAAATATTGCACTCTATTTGATCGAAATATTCAGCTACAAGGGCGACTCTACCCGGATCACCCACCAAAATGACCGTATCGGCCAACTGCTCTGGGTGCAGGTGCAGATGAAAAATCGAACCGTCATCGTTGATAATCAATTCGGAAGCGGGAATCGTTCTCATAAAAGTTTGTTTTTAATTTTCAGAATTGGCATAAAAGTAATATATTTACCTCGAATATCAAAA
>CAYOKU010000077.1:0-10834 GCA_964404645.1 uncultured Alistipes sp. | reverse complement strand
ACTTACTAATAAAAGAGAATATAGATTCTGGCAGTATCTATTTTAACGTTTATCGCACAGGCCCCGGAGATGCAGATATTGATGGCACTTTAACATTCACAGCAGTAAATAAATTTACAGGCCTTGATGAGAAAAGCATTATCATGCACATAAGAATTATCTCTTCGTGCGAAATTGGAGATTGTAGGATTGGAAATCTATTAGTTTCCGACCGAAATGTTGGAACCACGCCCAAACCGGCAGTAGCACTAAACTATACTAACACAAACGGATATTACGGATATGGTTACAGCATTCCTTCCGAACACAATCATCCTGACAGGTTTAGCACTCAATTCAAAGGCTCTTACAATACTGAATCAACCTCGCAGTCTGCTATTAGTACCTTTATAGCAACCAATTATCCGGGAGACAAGGGATGGAGATTACCAACCGAGAACGAATTGACTGAAACAATATATAATAGAATGATATACTCAAAGCAACGTATATTTATTGTGTCTGATTCTAAAAATAATGATAAATTTATTGGTTGTTATTTCCCTATGAGTTCACAGACATCCTCTCCAAATGATCGGGACGCTACATATATTTGTACAGGTAATGCTATATACTTCGCCCCTGTTACAAGAGCCATATTTCGTTCTGGTGGTGGCAGCAACGGGACTTTGCGTTGCGTGAAAACTATTAACTAGGCCTCCCTTAAAAAGTAGTCACCTTTGGTGTAGAATAATATACACCAAAGGTGATATAAAACTATCCACGTGAGCATAAACTGGTACTCCCGTTATGCGTGGAACCAAATAGACAGAAGAGACTGTTTGAGTAGCATTGTCCTGAAAAAGGGACTGCAAAAAAGGCTTGTAAGTATAAAACTTACAAGCCATCAGCGGAAGAAGAGGGATTCGAACCCCCGGAGCCTCTCAGCTCAACGGTTTTCAAGACCGCCGCAATCGACCACTCTGCCATCCTTCCGGGTACAAAAATAGTATCGTTTTTCCATTCTGCCAAATCTTTTCTTTTTTTTCGACATGAAAATTGTGTTTTATTTGCATTTGAAGTGGAATATTTTTTCATTCACAAAAAAACATCTATATTTGTCAACAGTTAGGTGAAAAGCATATCTTTTCAGTAGGTGGTTGATAATCATGAATAAAGCACAATTGGTGGAGGCCATATCACTCGATACGGATCTGTCCAAGGTCGATGCACGCAAAATGGTCGATGCCTTGATTCGTTTGACGCAGCAAGCCCTTCGCGAAGGAGATCGGTTGACATTAACCGGTCTGGGGTCGTTTTCGGTCGTACACAAAGCGGCCCGCGTGGGACGAAACCCGCGTACCGGAGCTGCTGTAAAAATACCTTCTCGCCGCGTTATCAAATTTCGGCCAACGGTCGAAATCGAGTAGAGAGATTCGCTTGTTAATTTATTAGTTGTATGCCCGAAATATCCCTGCGAGCCGAACAGATGCCCGCCTCCCCGATTCGCAAGCTCGTGCCTCTGGCAGAGGCAGCGCGTGCACGGGGCACGAAGATCTATCATCTGAACATCGGTCAGCCCGACCTGCCATCGCCCCAAGTGGGGTTGGAGGCTCTGAAACATATCGACCGTAAGATTCTGGAATATAGCCCCAGCGATGGATATCGCTCGTTGCGAGAGAAACTTGCCGGTTATTATGAACAATACCAGATTCGACTCTCCCCCGATGACATTATTGTCACCACAGGGGGATCAGAGGCAGTACTTTTTGCCTTTATGTCGTGTCTGAACCCGGGCGATGAGATTATTGTCCCCGAACCGGCTTATGCCAATTACATGGCCTTTGCCATCTCGGCCGGAGCTATTATTCGCCCCGTTGTATCCTCCATCGAGCAGGGTTTTGCGCTCCCCGATGTCGCGGAGTTCGAGAAACTGATCAACGACCGAACACGCGGTATTTTGATCTGCAACCCCAACAATCCGACCGGATACCTCTATACGCGCCGAGAGATGAATCGCATTCGTGATCTGGTCAAGAAATATGATCTGTTCCTCTTCTCCGATGAGGTCTATCGTGAATTCATCTACACCGGATCCCCCTATATTTCGGCTTGCCATTTGGAGGGAATTGAACAGAATGTGGTGTTGATCGACTCAGTATCGAAACGTTATTCGGAGTGTGGAATTCGTATCGGCGCGCTGATTACCAAAAATAAAACGCTGCGAAATGCCGTAATGAAGTTCTGCCAGGCGCGTCTATCGCCGCCTCTGATTGGTCAGATCGTAGCCGAGGCTTCGATCGATGCACCCCGCTCGTATAGTACAGAGGTGTATGAAGAGTATATCGAACGACGTAAATGCCTGATTGATGGACTCAATCGAATTCCGGGAGTCTATTCCCCGATTCCGATGGGGGCATTCTATACGGTAGCGCGGTTGCCCGTAGACGATAGCGATAAATTTTGCGCATGGTGTCTTTCGGACTTCGAATACGAGGGCGAAACCGTTATGATGGCTCCCGCATCGGGTTTCTATTCCGACCCCACACGCGGCCGGAACGAAGTTCGCATCGCGTATGTACTCAAACAGGATGACCTCGAACGGGCTCTGTTCATTCTTTCGAAGGCATTGGAAGCCTACAACGCCATCAAACCGTGAGTAAAATCACACGAGGCGACAATCAAAAGAGAAGTATCGCCCCAAAAAAGAGCCTGCCTAACAATGCGTTAGACAGGCTCTCTCTTTAAACGGCTGGTTAGTGGCTATTTTTCTTGGTTATATGCCTCGATGCCACTGCGAAGGTAGGCGATAAAGTTGTCCACATTGAGGTCGTAACCCCGCGGTGCAACCAAAGGCTCTCCACTCCGCCCCTGCAATACATAGTAGGGTTGTGCATTGACCCCGTAGGTTTTGAGGGCGTAATAGGAGTTGATCTTACCCAGACTTTTGAGCACTTTTCCTGTATCTGTCGTTACCCAGTCGCTTTCGGGCAAGACCTTTTTATCATCCGAATAGAGAGCCACAATCACATAGTCATTACGCAGAATTTCGAGAACTCGCGGATCGGACCAGACACGAGCCTCCATTTCGCGACAGTTTACGCAGCCATGTCCCGTAAAGTCGATGAAGAGCGGTTTATTGACTTTGGCCGCATAGGCCTCGCCCTCTTTGAGTGCGAAAAAGCCCTTCAATCCGTGGGGCAAGTGCAGAAAGTCGCTGTACTTCGGACGCCCCCCCTCGACCGTGGTCAACTCTTCGGGTGCGGCAGCCGCTGCGGCCGATTTTCCGACAACGAAATCCTGCGTAGCCAACGGCGGCAGGTAGCCCGAAAGTCCTTTGAGCGGAGCACCCCACATTCCCGGAATCATGTAGACGACAAACGAGAAGGTGACAATAGCCAATCCCAAACGGCCTACACCCAGATAGGGCATATCGCTATCGTGCGAGAATTTGATTTTTCCGAGCAGATAAAGCCCCAACAGCGAGAAGACAACGATCCATACCGCCAAATAGATCTCCCGATCGAGGAGCCCCCAGTGGTAGGTTTGGTCGGCCACGGAGAGGAACTTCATACCCAGAGCCACCTCGATAAAACCGATAACGACCTTCACCGAATTGAGCCATCCCCCGCTCTTGGGCAGATTTTTCAACATCGAAGGGAAAAAAGCAAAGAGCGTAAAAGGCAGTGCAAAAGCGATCGAAAAGGCTAACATGGTGACGATCGGAGTCCAGAACTCACCGGCAGTCGATTTGATAAGAACCGAGCCTACAATCGGGCCGGTACACGAAAACGAAACGAGCACAAGCGTCAAGGCGAGGAAGAAGATGCCACCCAACCCTTTGGTATCGGCCTTCGAATCGCTCTTGTTGACCAACCACGAAGGCATGGTGATCTCAAACGCACCAAAGAAAGATGCGGCAAAGACCATGAATACCAAGAAGAAGATAACGTTCGGTAACCAGTGCGTAGCCAGCCAGTTGAAGATGTCGGCCGTTACGGCATCGCCACCCAAGACGCGCGTTATAATGATGATCGCCGCAATCGGCAGCGTGTACAACCCTACGATAAAGGCCCCGTAGAGGAGCGCGCGCATACGCCCCAACGTAACGCCACCCTCGCCTTTGAGGAAGTAGGACACCGTCATCGGAACCATCGGAAATACGCACGGCGTCAGCAACGCGGCAAATCCCCATAATATAGCCTCAATGATGAGAGCCCACATCGAACCTCCGCCGGCCACATCCTTTTGCAAGGGCTGAGCAGGTTCCAACTCAACCATCGGAACCTGAACCGTTGTCGAGTCGACAGCAACGGTTGCACTCGCCTCGACAGCAGTCGCGCCCTCCGGAATGGTGACACTCAACTCTTCGTCCGAGGGGGGCATGCAACTTTTATCGTCACAAATCATCCAGTCGAGGGTTATTTTAAGCGTGGATTGGTCGGCGGTGAGTTTTACCTTCTGCGCAAAGCGAGCTTCGCGGGCAAAGGTTCCGATCTCCATATTGAAAGTCTTGTCGAAATGACGTTCGGCTACGCTCAACTGTTCAATACCACCGACCAACGTTGCCCCAGCATCGGGTACTACACGAATGGTTGTGGCATTCGGGCCTCCTTCGTAAGGCCCCATATCGTACATATGATACGGTTCGGGAATCGAGGCCGTAAGGAGAATACGATACTCTTTGCCATCGACATGCTCCACAGCACTCGTCCAGCGAACCTGCTGTGCCATGGATGCAACCGCGCAGAGCAGCGCGACGGCAGTCAGTAACAGGATACGAATCAATTTATTCATAAAACGTTGATTTAATTTCGGAACAAAGATAGATGTTTTTTCACAGATTTTTTGCTACTTTCGCGCAATGATTCACATATCGCTCATAATACCCACCCACAACCGTGCCAGCGAATTGATAGCGGCACTCAAATCGGTTGTCGCGCAGGATCTGCCGACAGAGATGTGGGAGTGCGTGGTGGTTGACAACGCATCGACGGATGATACGGCAACACGATTTACTGCATTCGCCCAAGAGCATCCGGCCGCCAATCTACGCTATGTATATGAAGCTCAGCCGGGTGTATCTTATGCACGCAATCGCGCCTTTGCCGAAGTGTATGCTCCGCTTGTCGCCTGCATAGACGACGACGAGCGCATCAACGAAGGTTTTTTACGTGCCTACCTCGATTTCTTCACCGCACACCCTGATGCGGTTGCTGCCGGTGGGCGGATCATCGCCGAATACCCCACCGGACGGCCGCGCTGGATGTCAAAGTTCGTCGAGATGCCGATCGCCAATCCGATGGATTTCGGGGAGATGGTACGGCCGTTTCCAGCAGGACGTGTTCCCGGTGGCGGCAACATGGCATTCCGGTTGGAGGGGCTTGCGCAATACGATGGCTTCGACCCTACGTTGGGGCGAGTCGGAGGCCGTCTGATTGGCGGCGAGGAGAACGACCTCTTCGAACGGCTGCTCACCGCAGGGTTGACAATTTGGTATGTACCCAACGCCGTGATGTGGCACATCATTCCTGCACGCAAACTCACTCGTGACTATTTCCGCAACCTATGCTACAATGTGGGGGTTAGCCAGCGATTGCGAGCCCAAATACACCACCGAACAGCAAAGGCATTTGTGGGGGAGGCTGCAAAATGGGTCGCTACCCTGCTGCTCTGCGCTACAATGTCACCCTGCAAATCGTTGTGGTTGATCCGCATGCGCTACTGCATCAGCAAAGGGCTGATCTTCGGCATGAGCCATTAACCGGCTGGATCGCGCCGAGAACACCTTTGAAATATTTATGAATTGAGGAAACTCGGAGCTCTATTTCAAAGTTTCACCAGTTGCTCTCCACGCGAAATTTCATACCGTTTTCCGTTGACAATCAATGCAAACGGACGATTGGCCTTAACCCTAATCGAATGTGTCGATTTCTCATACAGAATATCGGCGGTAGTCTCTCCGAAATGGAGGTTTTTGATGCCATGCGTGCCGTTTCGGGGCTTCAACGTCCACTCGATTGTATGGGTCAATGCATTGACCTGATGAAAACCCAAGATATTCTCGATAAATAGCGAGATCGGGCCGAGTGCCGACCAACCGCAGAAATCGGGACGAGCACGCCGACCGTGTTCGGTGGAGGGTTCGTCCTTTTCAGGGTTGTAACACTCCCAAATCGTATGGGGAGTAACTTGATGGTAGGTGCGCAACTGTTGCCGAACAACATGCTCGGCAAGTTGATCGGCCAGCTTCTCATAGCCGTATTTTTCCAACGCTTTGGTCCCCATATAGGCCATCGGCATCCAGACACCGCCACGCCAATAGTCCCCCGTTGCCGCGTTATAATCCTTATCATCGCGCGAAAGGGATACCCATGGATATTTTCCGCCCATATATTTTGCCGATTTCACATATTTCACCATACGAGCCGCTTGGGCTTGCGATGGTATTTCAGCCAACATAGCCCAGAACGAGGCCGGTGTTTTTATGCGACAAGGAGCTCCGCTCTTCGCATCAATATCGTAATAAAAGCCATCCTTTTCGTCCCAATATCTTTGATTGACAAGTGTTTTGATGCTATCGTAACGAACCCGCCACGTCTTTGCTTCGACAACATCACCGCACTTCTCATAAAGGCGCGAAATATTGAGTGCGGCCAGAGCCTGCTGTGAAATGGCATCAATCCAAAGGATCTTATCATAACCGCCGGCATCCCGTCCACGGGGAGTGTTATCCATACCGCTTGCTCCACCCGTCCACGTAAAACCGATGATCTCGCCCTGCTCTCCGCGCACCACACCTCGGTGAATGGGGTTATAGGCCGGAGATACATCTTCGTCAATAATCCCTTGGGGCACGTTGTTGAAATAGTCGAAATGTTTTTGCAGGTAACGTTTTTCGAGCAAGACCCGTTCGACCTGCCGTTTATCGCCCGTAAAGAGATAATTGTCGTGCTCTACCCACGCAAACAGAGGCGGATTGTCCCGTAAATGGATGCGAAGCGGCGTTTTCACATGGTCGTGAATGGGGACATAGTAGTTCAATAAAGTCTCTCTGCCCGGATAGGCTTCGGGGGCGTATTTTGAGAACATAACCATAAAACAGCCGTCCCAGATCCAAATCTGATCTTCGTAACAATTTTCATCCAAATAGGGCGAAGCCACCATCCCGTCGGGCCCTTTACGGACGCGTCCGGCTGCAATCTCCCACGTCTTTTCGTATAAATCAACCAACTCCTTATCGGGATACACCACACGCGGAATCTGCGACTGCCAATCGGGGTTTACGGCATCTTCCGGTAGCACTGCCGACTGAGCAAACAACATTGCCGGAATCAACAGATTGCAGATCGCCAAACAGATCTTTCTCATATACTATACTATAAGGCTCAGTTTACTATCCGTTGATACGTGCATAATCAGCAAGAAATTTTTCCAATCCGCTATCCGTCAACGGGTGTTTCAACAGCCCCTCTATCGCCGACAACGGGCAGGTCGCCACATCGGCTCCCGCATCAAGACATTGAATGATGTGCTGCGTATGACGAATAGATGCCGCCAGCACCTGCGTTTGGTAGCCATAAGTTCGGTAGACCCGCACAATATGGGCCACCAACGCAACTCCGTCTTCGCAAATATCGTCCAGCCTACCCACAAAAGGAGAGACATAAGTCGCCCCCGCCTTGGCAGCCAGCAAAGCCTGCCCGACAGAGAATACCAATGTGCAATTTGTGCGGATATTTTTGATCGAAAAGTACTTGACAGCACGAATACCATCGGCAGTACACGGAATTTTGACAACGATGCAGGGGTGGAGAGCCGCTAACATCTCGCCCTCGCGAATCATCCCCTCATAATCGGTCGCAATAACCTCTGCGCTTACATCACCGGCAACGATGTTACAGATCTCCACATAGTGTCGATTGCAATTTTCCACGCCTCGAATCTGCTCCTTCGCCATCAACGAAGGATTAGTCGTTACACCGTCAAGCACACCCAGCTCTTGTGCCTTGCGAATTTGTGCAAGATTAGCTGTGTCGATAAAAAATTTCATAGGTTTGGTAGTTTTAGTAATACCATAAAGGTAGTAATTTTTTCGGGAGCACACTACAAATTGGCATTTTAAGGTCATTTACCACATCACATCTGGCAACTCCTCACAAAACGCCACCGCCCAACCCGATCTTCGCTAACGATCGACAATCAGCAAACCAGCCATGAGATGATTTGGATACGGCCACCCCACTGTTTACACCTTCAATCCACTAAAAGTTACGGAACGGTTGTGGGTAGTCGCGATCGGTGGTTTTCTTGTATTCAAGGATAAACGTTTGATATCGCATATAGGCCAAATCCCCCTTCTTTTGTCGATTGAGGGCCCGAATCAAATGCGAGATGGCTCCCTCATCAAGCGGATCTATGTGAAAGATAGCCTCGGCCAGCACGATAGTCGCCGCATAATTTTCTTCGACAAAACTTCGTTCCATTTCTCGTTGAAGAACCGGTTCAAGCAGGTATTCAAGCTCCTCTTTGAATGAGTCAAAAAGTGGTTGATCGGAGAAAGCAAGAAATTTTCCGCGCGAGATCAGTTGCAAAAACTCTTCTCGATATTCGCCAATATCTTCCGAAATAATTATCTCCATACAACGGGAATAATCACAGTAAAAGGTCGGACCTTGAATAAGTTTAAAGCACCCTTTGTGAAATATCAACTCAATATCATCCAATTCGCAGAGCGATTTGCGAAGGTGATTGATGGCCACTCCTCGCGAATTCTTCACCTTATCTTCCGGTTTATCTGGCCACAACAAATTGCTAAGCCGCTGTGAGGTGATTCCCTCCGTCATACTATGCTGTAAAATCAGGCAAAAGGCCTGTTTCTGACGTCCCGTAAAAAGATAGGTAATGTCACGATTTTGGCGATCGCGCACCATAAAATCGCCAAATAAAGAGATCGAGTTAGGCCGAGTCGGACTCTCCGATCCACCTCCCGATGAGGCCGTACACAAAGCAGATTTACGCTGTTTCATGCGGTAGCGTCCATAAAACCCACCACCTCCTGCCGCCAAACCGAATACAAGAAGACCAATATACCACCACTTCTTGTCTCCTGCCGGTTTAGCATAGGAGGCCAACTGCGCTGCCGTGATAGGTGGATAAGAGAGCGTGTAGACATTCATCCGCGAACGGATATCATCGTCATCGAACTCCTGCACCGTCGCAACTAACATATTTTGCTGGGCATCGAAGTAGAGATTGGCATTGGTCGTGATTTTGTCGGAATGGATCGGAATCGAATCACCCAATATTTCGTAACTTCCATCCTTGATCGAAAAACGATAAAGCCTCAAATAGGAATCTGAAACACTTTCCGGGTAGCAAAGCGTATAGAAATGGGCATCCTCTCCAACAATCATCGTCCGCACGGGAACCGAATTGGTCTTTTCCCAAGGAATCTCCCAAAGTTTACTCATCACTCCCGTTGCAAGATCAAGCCGATGAAGATCATAAAAATAATAACGTCCGACCGACTGATCGCCCGATTCGTTCCCCATTCCGCCAAAAATATAGAGGGAATGGGAACTCTTTTGGTAGCCCATCGAAGAGAAATAACGTGGAAAAAGGGGATCACCAGATATACCGGCCATCGGATGCCACTGATGCGATTGAATGTCGTAAATTTGGAATTCGGAGCTATAACGCATATTGCCAAACCCTCCGAAAATTGTATAACGACCCGCTTGAGAATCAAACCAAAGGCTATGATGGTGAAGTTGCGTCGGCAGACGCTGTGTACTCTGCTCACTCCACACCTGCGAAACAAGATCAAGAGAGGCTACCGAGACTCCACCGGCAGGCGACACATCGTCATAAACCTCATATGCATAGAGCTTATGAGCGGCGGCATCGAGAAAATTTGTTCCCAATATTAAGTTTACTGGGCATGGTTCGGCAAAGCGAATGGTTTTATACTGCTCGGTGCGTAAGTTATAACAATGGAGAGTATCACGGTTGAAATAATAAACCTCCTTGCTGAGCGGATTGTAATTAGCTCCCGCAACACGTTGCGAAGAGAATGAGGCGTGATAACGCCAATGATAGGCATCATTAATCAGCCACTCGGGATTGACTACACGCCCCAGTGCACGTCCTTTGGTGTCGAAAACGGCCTCGCCTTGATTTTGCGTAAGCGGAAACAGGTAGCGCGTTTGATTACCCACACCAAGATGTTGAATCGCAAAGGAGGGAACATCAATGATGTGATCGCTTTTACCAAAAACGATCACCGGACGATAGTGATCGGGAAGGCCAACTTTTGTGGCAGTGAAGGTTCGGTTATGAACGGTGAGCGAAATCGAATCTCCGATCAAATCAAACGAAAGGCTCATGCGAAACCAATGAGCATCGAGCAACTCTTGACGATTGATTTTAGCGGTAATTAGGTTGCACTTACCCTCTTCATTGAGTTTAAAAAAGTCATCGCCTTGTCCATCATAAAAAAGATTATAAATCTTTTGGCTCCCCTCGTTCTTTATGCGCAGAATATATCCGATTTCGGTCACCGGATAGAGAGCCATCTCAAACTCGATCACGAAACGGTCATTAAACGTAGGCGGAGTGCGTTCGGCAAAAACATTATAGGAGGTGCGCTTATCAATTGGCAACTCGGCACTATTGAATTTAAGCCCTTGTGCAAAGCCAGCCGACCAGCAAATACAGCAGATAAGTAATAGGAAAAAGTTATCGCGTAATTTCATAATTTGCACTTGTATTATTGCAAAGATAATAAATTATTAGGGACTGCGAAATATTTTTTGGTTTCAGCCACACAGAGCAGATCTGTAAAAATCAACCA
>CAYOKU010000076.1:0-10909 GCA_964404645.1 uncultured Alistipes sp. | reverse complement strand
CATCTTTTTTGAGCTTTTTAGCTCTGTTTTGTTTGTAAATTAGATTATAATCTATATATTTGCGTAGTGTGAATCGAATATCGTAAGTTACAGTTTTGTAACTCGTGGACAAATATACAGAAATTTTTTAAAAACAATGGAAAGAATTCTTGTAGATCGAGGCGAGCGACAGTCGTTGGGTAAGCTGTTTGTTGTCAGTCAATTGACTGTCCGTAGAGCTTTAAATGGCCAAACAAACACAGAACTGGCTAAAAAGATTCGAAAAGTGGCCATCGACCGAGGAGGTGTCATTAAAAGGGTCAAGGCCCAATAAAAGAGCCGTTGTAGCCGTATGCCGTTGTTTTATGTATAAAAGAGCGGATTGTAAACTTTGACGGTTCTATGTGTGGACGATATTGTTTGATGATAAAACAAAATTGGCATAGATCTTGCCTCGGCTTGAAGTATTGAACGCTACAAACACGAGGTTTTTTCTCGGAGTGTGTGATCGTCTATTCTGCGTTTCGAGTTGCATTAACAGGCATGCGCCCTGTCGCCATGCCCTAAAAAGGATGAAAAGTGTTACAAAAAACCATTGTCCGAATATCTCTCTGGATGTTAGTCGGATTTCTGCTTTTTTTTGCAGAGATCGGATTCGCTCAATCGCAACAGTTGACAACCGACATTCGCTTTGCCCAAGGTGAGAGCTCGATAGATCCGGCTCTTGACAACAATCGGCAACGTTTGGACACTCTTTGTCTGCGTATTGCTCAGATCCGCCGTGATTCGACGGATCGACATCTGCGGATCGACATCTGTTCGTATGCCTCTCCCGAAGGCGGAATCGCGCTCAACAACCGGCTCGTGCGACAACGTAGCGCGCAGACAGCCGATTACCTGCGTCAGAATGCGGCCGTAGCCGATTCGTTGCTCGCTCTGTTGCCGGGTGGTATTGCGTGGAGCCAGTTGCGCCAGCAGGTGACAGCCTCCGAAATGCCCTATCGCAACGAGGTTTTGGCATTGATAGACACCGTTCCCGAAGCGATCTATCGCAATAACCGGATGGTCGATGGTCGTAACCATCGACTGATGGCGTTACGAGGGGGTGTTCCGTATCGCTATATGATGCGTTATTTCTTTCCGGCTTTGCGCTATTCGGAGGTGGTGCTACATTACGACCTTCAATCCATACCGCAACCCGATACGGTGATCGCCCCACCTGCCGAGCCTGCACCACAAATTCTTGCCGAAGAGATTTTTGTGGCTCAGCCCGTTGTCGCATCCTATGAGCGGCGACCGCTCTTTGCCCTGAAAACCAACCTGCTCTTTGATGCAGCTTTGACACCCAATATCGAAATTGAGGTGCCGATCGGTTCGCGGTGGAGTGTCAACGGTGAGTTTATGCGTGGTTGGTGGTTGCGCAAACAGACTTTCTGCTGGCAATTGGAGTCATTCGGTGTTGAAGGGCGATACTGGTTCGGCGACAGAGCGGTGCGGCGGCAGTTGACCGGTTGGTTTGCCGGAGTGTTTGCTTCGGGTGGGTTTTATGACTTTCAATTTCATCGCACGCGGGGTGTTCAAGGTGAATTCTATCTGCTTGCGGGGGTGTCGGGCGGTTACGGAATGGCGATCAGCCGGAGTTGGAGCATTGAATTCTCGGCCGGAATCGGCTATATCATCAATAATTACAGACGTTACACGGTTATAGATAACGACTATTTGGTTCGTTGTGGCGAGGAGCATCGTTTTCAGTCGATATTTCCGGCCAAAGCTAAAATATCACTGGTGTGGTTGATCCATCGGAAGGTGCGGAAAGGGGGTGCGCGATGAAAATATGGGTATGTGAAGCGGCTCTGTTGCTGCTCATTGGTGGAGGATGCGATACGCGGCGCGATATTCTCGATGATAAGGGCACTTGGGTGCGGGTGCAACTTGATTGGTCGGCGACTGCGCTTGATCCGGCGCGTGCTACCGTCTATTTCTATCCCGATCGTTGCGGATTGTCACCGGCCGTTTTGAAGACGAACGAACGCTATGACAGTATTTTGTTGCGGCGGAGTCATTATCAGGTGTTGGCTTTCAATGAAACACCCACCGGATTCGATCATATCGCCATGCGAGGCTTGGAGGCCTTCACAACGGCCGAAGTGTATGCCAATCCGCTGTCTGTTACCACGCAACGTATGGTTGACCGACCTGCGGCTGCTCCCGATCTGATTGCAGTTTATCCGTTGGATGGGTTCGAGTTGACCGCAACGATGATTCGGTACAACGAACGGCCGCTGTTGCTCTTAAAGCCGCGCCACCTGACGGTTCCGGTCACAATATTGGTTCATGTCAAAGGGGTCGATAACGCGGCCGAGGTTGGAAGTGCCGGTTTGATGAGTGGGTTGGCAGGAGGAGTGATGTGTGCTTCGGGAACACCAACGTTGGATCCTGTGACACATGCTTTTGTGCTTGGAAATCGAACTTTCGATACGGGTAGTTTCAAGAACGGCACGATGTCGGCCTTCTTCAATTCGTTCGATCTGGTCGATCTGGATGGATATCGCAATGTTGCGGTACTGCGGTTTCGGCTACGCGATAATTCGATCTTTACAGTTGAACGCGATGTGACCACACTCATTCGACGCTATCCGACTGCGTATGGGGTTCGACTCGAAGTTGAACTTGGATTGGGGACGGATTCAGATCCCGAAATTGTACTGCCGGAGGTTCCCGATGCATCCGACCCCGGAGCGGGATTTGATGCGGTGGTTGATCCCTGGGGCGATGAGGAGCGGATTGATGTTGAGATATAATTTCACTTATTAAAAATTTTGCATTATGAGAAAAAGTTCAATTTTTGCCGCCATTGCGCTAATCGCTATGTGCAGCTGCTCGAAAGACGAGGTGCAGAATCGTTCCGATGTTTCGACCGTATCGTTCGGAACGTTTGTGGACGGGCAGAGCCGCGCGGCGACCAAAGATGCCTTTGCCGTTGGTGACCAATTCGGTGTGTTTGCCTATTATACCGATGCGGCTAATTACGTAACAGGTAGTTATGATCCCGATTTCATGTACAATCAGGCCGTTGTCAAGTCGACTGATGGGTGGAGTTATTCACCGCTCAAATATTGGCCGAATCGGGTCAATTCATCGAATGGTTATGGCAAAGTCTCTTTCTTCGCTTATTGGCCGATGGCAGCTGCGGCAAATGGCGTGACGGTCAAAACACTCAATAGTTTGGCGGCCGATCCCCTCATCACCTATTCGGCATCCGATCCGGCCAAACGGGTCGATCTGTTGTGGGGTGTTTCCGATACGGGTTTGCCGCACCTCAATTTGAGCAAGCCCGCCGATGCCACTTCGAAAATTAAATTTACGTTTAAACATGCGCTTTCGCGTGTCGGTTTCGAAGTTCGTCTTGCCGGAGATATTCTGTCGCATAACGATGCTACACATGGGAAGACAACCGTTACGGTCAACAGCATTGAATTCGGCGGCAAACTCAATGCGACGACTCCCGAAGGGGATCTGGATGGATTGTTGACCGACAAAGCGGATCTGAATCTGAACAATACGGTGGCCAATGCTGCCCTTTGGACAAATCCGCAAGGAACTTTATACAGCTTGAAACTCACATCATTTACCGATGGGGGAGTCTTTGGGACGGGGGGAGCTGCCATCTCGGCCGCTGCTGCCATTACCAATACCGACAATGCCTATTTTATGATTATTCCGCAAGATTTCTCGACCTCCAATGCCAAGATGCGCATTACCTATACGGTTACAACGGTTGATACAGCTCTTGCGGGCGGAAAATCTGAGATCGTGAACCGGACGGTTGCCGATGTATCGGCCGATTTTACGAGCGGCAAAGCCTATAAATATGTGATGACGATAGGCCTTACAAGTGTCAAATTCGACAATCCTGTCATCTCACCGTGGGAGGAGTCTACGGTGCCTGTCTTGGTTAATTAATCTTCTATAAGCGACAAAGCGATGAAAATAAGTTTATGCAGATTGCCGTTGGCCGTATCGACCGTGGTGGCATTAACCGTAGCCTGCGAAGGGGTGATGGACAAACCGCAGGAGCCCGAAGGAGTTGCCGTGGGGTTCGACCTTTCGGTCGAAGATCCGATCACGTCCGTGCGTGCTCTGGTTGCGGACGGCGGCAGTCTGCAAAACTTCTGGGTCTTTGCCGCTCATACCGGAGCTGCGGATTTCGATACGATTCGTTCGATTCCCGATTTTATGTATCGACAGTTGGTTACGCGATCTGCTACGGGATGGGGATACACGCCCATGAAATATTGGCCGAAGGGGGGTGCTCACAAATTGAGTTTTTTTGCCTATGCACCCGTTGATGCTCCCTCTCTTTTTACGGATAATACACAAGGAGGTGTTCCTGAGTTGCAATATACGGTTCCGGCCACAGCGGCGACGCAATACGATCTGCTGGCAGCCGATCCGCTCTACAACCTGCTGCCGCAATCCGCTCCGGTCGTGTTTCGTTTTCGCCACCTGCTTGCACAAGTCAACTTTGCGGCGCAACTTGTGGCGGCGGCTCCCTCCGGAGCTGCACTCTATCTGGACCGGATTGAATTGCAGGGTCTGCGCGATCGGGGCCGTTATCGAACCCGATGGACTTTGGACGATCCTCATACGGCGACCTATACGTTGACCACTTCGGGCGGAGATCTTGTCACCTCGGCTTTGACTCAATCGGTTGCACCGTTAACCACAACATCGGGCACGCTGCTCATTCTGCCACAGCGGATTGCACCGACCGCCGTATTGATCTTGGGGCTGCGGATGGTGCAGGGGGGAGTGACTTCGCTCTACACCCTTCGTAAACCCCTTGCCGAACTGCTCTCTGAGTTGCGCATGGGGAGCAAATACCGGATCTTGCTGCGTGCCGGAGTTGCCGGTTGTAACCTTAGTTATACGGTCGAACCGTGGGCGGAGAAGACCGCAAATTTGCCTTCATTCAATTGATATGGTGCGAAAAATACTCTTACTGCTATGTGTCGGTCTTGTCTTACAAGCATGTACCGATGATCCCGATGTCGAGAGTGGAACCGACATCCGCCCTGATGGGGCGGCGAAGATCTATTTCGAATTGCAGGTTTGTGCCGATGCCACCGTGACACGTGCTGTTTCGGCAGCGGCCGTTGAAAATGCCGTAAATAATATCTACTTGCTGATTTTCAGTGCGGATGGTAGCCGACTTTATGGTCGTTATTATGCGAAACCGGAACTTGCAGGCGGTCGTATTGCCGTGACAACGTTGAGCGGCAATGCGCGGCATATCTATGCCGTGGCCAACCTCGAATTGGGGATGATGGCTCTCACACGTAGTGATCTCGATGCGGTACAGAGCGAATCGAACTTACGTATATTGACAACTCGATTGACCCAACAAGCCATCGAGCGCGGGTCGAGTTTTCTGATGAGTGGCTGTGCGGTCGATGCATCTGGCGCGGTTGCTTCTGTCGATATACCGGCCGGAGTGACAACTGCTCCGCTTTGTGTGATTCCGCTTCGCCGCGTTGACTCGAAGATTCGATTTAACGTCACCACCCCCGATGGTGTGACCTTCACTCCGCGTGATTGGCGTGTGGTTAACATCCCACGCAATGTGTCGCTCTATCCGACAACCGGACCCTCTTCTGTATCGTCCGATGCCGATTATTTTGCCTCTTCTTGGACAAATTTCGAGGGCGAAGGGGCTCAAATGGGGCGAACCTTTGCGTTTTATCTACTCGAAAATCTGGTTCAGGCTCGTGCTCCTATTCCCACAATTGCCGACGGCGTGTCGCTCTCTTCGGCGCAACGATATGCTTTGCGCGAGAAACAGACGAAACTGCCGCTCGATGGCTCTGCTGTCGTGCGCCCCGGGCAGACACAGACCAACGGCGAATATCTCTATGCTCCGGCCAAAGGAACCTATGTGCAGATGCGTGGCTATTTGCTTTATAAACAAAGTAGTGTGCAGGAGGTTTCGGCCGATGTGGTTTATACGATTCATCTGGGTTACACCGATAACAACGTAGACGATTACAACAATAAACGCAATACCTACTATACGTATAACGTGCGTATCGAATCGGTCAATAACATTTTGGTCGAGGTGCAGTACGATAATACGCCTGATTATTCGGATCTCGACAACGAGCGACAGCCCGGAGCCGAAGGGAGCATTACGCTGGCATCGCAGATTTTCGATCTGGATGCACACTACGAAGTGTTGCCGCTGACACTCGGCGCGGCTTTGGTTGACCCAACGTTGACGTGGTATGTTTCAACGCCGTTCGGTCAAGGTGCGGAGGTGGAAAATCCGGCCGATTATCAGTGGATTTTATTTAAATTTAACCCTCTGAATGCCCTGTTTTATACCGATACGCGACAACCTTATCCGGGCGATGGCAACTATACAGCCGGTTCGATCTCGCATGCTGCTTTTTTGCAGAATCGAGCACGGTTGCTCGATGTTAAACAATTGGTTGCACTGCTCAAAGCGACAAAGATCGAGTATGCAGCCGGTCGTACGAATTTGTTTGATGCCGGTGATAAAATTATCTTGACAGCCTATATCAACGAGAATTATTACGATCGTAATCCTGCGGACGGCTCCTCTCCGGCCGATCTGTGGAAACAATTTGTCAATCGTCCCCAACGTGTAATGAATATTCTCTCGAACACGATGTATAGCCATGATGGTCAGAGTATGAAATCTACGGCCGTAGTATCGTTTCGCCAAGCCTCTATTCAGACCATGTATAGCCTATCGGCCGCAACTCAGCGTGCGTGGGGTACCGAGATGGTGCAGGATCTTGCGAATTACTCCTTCTCGTCCGATCCGGCCTATACGGGTTGGTCGAATCTATCGCCAGCCTACAACAGTAGCTCCGACGGACGAAATAATACGTTGCAACTCTGGAATGTCACCGCGCGGCCGCTATGGAATACCTACGTCAATGCGGCTACAAACACGATGGTGTCTAAATATGCCGCTGTGCGCTATAACTGCATGCGGCAGAATCGCGACAACAACGGCGACGGAGTGATTGATGCCGATGAGGTACGCTGGTATCTGGCAGCCATCAACCAATTGACCGATATTTGGATAGGAGAGAATTCGTTCGACTTGACGGCGCGGCTGTTTAAGGAGAGTTCGTGGATCGAACGCTGGTATGCCAGTAGTACGGTATCGACACGCTATCAGAATGGGGGTTCGTTAGGTAATAAACGCTACTATGACGACCCGATTGTGCTCTGGTCGTCCGAAGGATCTTCCGTGGGATTGATGTCGGCGGCGACAACAACGGCTTTGCGATACCGATGCGTGCGAAACCTCGGTCAGTTTTCAACGGGGACTCTTTATGAGGACTTTGCTCAATACAATTCTCAAACCGGAATCTTCGACCTCTCGAAACTCGATGCGGCATCTATCCGCGGTTATACGCAGGCGGCCGAGTTGCAAGAACACCACGAACGCGAGCAGGATAACAAACCGTGGTGGCGGTTTCAGGTTGAGAAGAGTACGCACGGCACATTGATGAGTTGGATTGATGTGCGCGATGCGGTCAACAACGGTTCATCACCTTGTCCGGCGGGATGGCGTGTGCCCAACCAGCGTGAATTGTCATTGATGCAGTCACGTGTGAAAGATACCTCGTGGACGGCCAAAAATCACATGTCGCGCACCCGCTTTCAGTTCAACCCGACAGGTGGCCAGCGGGTCGGATTTGCCGTCAGCGCATCGAATGATGCCGCCGGCAATCTATTCCTAATCAATAGCATCACCGACAACGGCGAAAAGGGTGGTGTGCGTTGTGTCAAGGATCTCGGAAATTAGTAACATAGACCATTTTTGCACCGCCAATGAAAAGGGCGACAGTTAGGCTCTCAATAGAAATGTGGCCTAACTGTCGCTCTTTTGTGTTTTGATCGGCAATGATTTGTGTCGAATTTCGGTGTTTACACCTTGACTTTGCGGCTGCCCTCCAATCCGGAAAGGCCTATACAATGGTCCATCAGCAGGTGATGTGCGCCGTTAATCGTGCACCGCGCGTGCGGTACGTCGCCATCGCATATATCCGGCTACGGCCAAAGCCGAGTAGAGTGCATATAGACCAGCCGTCAATGGAATCTCCTTGTACAGATACAACCCGACCGTGATCAGATCAACCGCCAGCCAAACCAACCATTGTTCGACGTATTTGCGCGAAAGCATCCACATTGCCACAATGGCCAACGCCGTAGTCAAGGCATCCCACGCCGGCACATTACTGTTTGTGAAACGCACCAGCATCCCATAAAGGGCGACAAATGCGACCGCGCCGACTGCCACCAAAGCCGGAATGAAGTGTCGAGGGGTGTGGGTGATCGTTGCTTGGGCTCGATTCCGCCGCGGCGCATGATGCCATACAATCCAACCGTAAAGGCCGGCCAAGATGTAGTAGATCTGCATCGAACAGTCGGCGTAAAGACCCGCTTTGTAGTAGAGTGTGCCGTGTATCAGCGGCATCACCAGCCCCACGATCCACAACCGGATATCGGCGCGGTATTCGAGCCAGAGGTAGAGTAACCCCAGCGTAACGCCGATGATCTGTAAAATGAGTTTCCAATCCATATGATTTAGAACTTGACCGTTACGTTGGCCAATACATTGGTCGGAGCCTGCGCAAAGTAGTAAGCCGTATCGTGCTGCTTTTTGGAATAATACTCCGAATAGCCGTAACCGTTGTTTTCGTATTTGGTATTGAAGAGGTTGTAGACGGCCAACCCGAAGCGGACACTTTTGGCGTGGCGTGTGCGGAAGGTATAACCCAGATTGAGGTTCGATACACAATAGGCATCCAAACGCATGTTCGGATTTTTGTAATTGGTGAAATATTGTTCACCCACATACTGCGTATGCAACACGGCTTCGAACCCTTTGTAGTGAAAGTCGAAGATGGCCGATGCGATCACATCGGGAGAGTAAGAGATGCAGGTGGTTCCCATAGCGGTCTGCTGATAACCACCGTTGTCGTAATCAACCACTTTGTTGGTATAGTCTTCAACCCGATTCTGCGAAAAAGAGGCGTTGGCCGAGCAGGTAAACCAAGTAAGCGGACGGACCGAAGCGGTCAACTCCACGCCTCGGCGATAACTCTTCGGAACGTTGATATTCAGCGCATCGTAGCTATCGTTGATCTGACCTGTTTTGACCAGTTGATCGGTATATTGCATGTAGTAGAAGTTCACACCGGCCGATACATAACGACTCTCGAAACCATAGCCGGCCTCATAATCATATAACCGTTCAGCCGATGGGAATGTTTCGCGAAAACGATCGGTAAAGTCGCTGCGAGTTGGCTCTTTCTGTGCCACGGCAAACGAAGCATAGAGCGAATGGTTGCGTGCAAAACGATAGCTCAGGCCGGCTTTGGGGTTGAAGAAGTGATAGGTTTTGTCGACATCGATCTGCTGCATTCCCTTGATCTGTCCATCGTAATTGTCGTTTACGCCCCACGCCTCATAGCTCACGAAACGGTATTGAAGATCGGCAAAAAGATGCAACCCGCGTGCTACTTCCCAATTGGCTTTGGTAAAGAGATTGGCATCCTGTTTTCGAACGTCATTGTCGTACCAACGCATCCCTTTTTCGAATCCCGCCGGATTTCCGGCAACCCAATCCAATTCGCCCCAGTGAGGTGATGTGTAGTAACTCCACGATCCGCCAAAAAGCAGGTTGAAATTTTGCACCGTATAACCGGCCGAGGCGTTGACACCCCCGAAATGGTTCCGCATCAATTTTTCGCGAATCAGATCTTTTTTGAGTTTGTTCCCCTCGTTGTCGTAGGCGTTTTCCTTCGCAAAACCGTGTTCGAGCAATTTGGCTCCATCCTTATATTGCTTGTAATAACCGTAACCATAGGTATAAAAGCCCGTTGCATTCATCTGCCAGCGATCGTTGAACCGATGATTTAATAGTATTTGGTTGTTGATTTGCAGGTAGTTATCCGTGTGGTCGTTGTAGTAATTCACGTGCGATCCATCGGCGAGCGTATATTCACCGTCCGAGGTGGCGTATTGCCCATCGGTGTGATAGCGGCGGCCATATGCCTTCATCTCCTCTTTGGTCGCTCCGGTATAGGTGAGGTAGGTCTTTGCTTTGCCACCGAACGATACGAATTTGAGCATTGTGTTCCCCTTGTAATAGGCACCCTGCAACATGTAGGATTTTAGATCGGTCGCTCCGCGATCGACGTAACCGTCCGAACCGATATGTGTCAGTCGTGCATCAACGACCCAATGTCCCCCCATCAAGCCCGAATTGATATGTACGGCTTGCTTATTGGTGTTGTAGGAGCCGTATGAGAGAGCGGCATCTCCTTCGAAATCGGGGTTCAGCGGCGCGGTGGTCATATTCAGCGCACCTCCGAATGCCCCCGTACCGTTGGTCGATGTGCCGGCTCCGCGCTGAATCTGCATCGTACCGACGGCTGAAATAAAGTCCGGCGTGTCGTACCAATACATCGCATGTGAGTCCGGGTTGTTCATCGGTACACCGTTCGCTGTGACGTTAAGACGCGAGGCATCACTGCCGCGCAGTCGCATCGAAACAGCACCTACCCCGATACCGCTCTCCGAAGTGGCAACGAACGATGGGGTCATCATTAGCAAATAGGGGATGTCCTGCCCGAAGTTGTTTCGCGAAAGTTCTTCGCCCGAAAGGTTGGTATGCGCAACCGGTGTGCTACGGGTGGCGCGTGTTGCAGTCACTTCGACCTCCTGCATACGAATCATCCGCAGCGAGTCGGTTGATGGTTGGGCAACGGCGATTGTCGTGCCCGATGCGCAGAGCGCCAATAAAGAAAAAAGCCTTTTCATCTATTAAACTTTTTAAGTTAATGAACTGAAAAGGGGTCTGTTGTATTGATTATGCGTGTCCCGG
>CAYOKU010000075.1:0-12180 GCA_964404645.1 uncultured Alistipes sp. | reverse complement strand
ACATAAATGTTCATTTCTTTACTTAATTAAATTATTGTTTGTTTATTATGGATATGCGTACAGCATTCATTCCTCGTGTGCCACGCTCTATCTCAAATGTTACTTGATTGCCTTCGGCAATCTCTGCCGGCGCAGACGATATGTGAAAAAAGTACTTCTCGCCACTCTCCGAATCCTTGATGAATCCGTAGCCCTTGTCCGAAGTAAAATATTCGACACGCCCCTTCATCGGCTCCTCCTCGACATCCTCCTGTTTGGGGGTCGAGATGATGATATCGTCTAATTCGATCTCCTTTTTAGGTTCGGGCGGCGTATCGTGAAATACTCCGTTTTCATCGACGTAGGCGATCATATCGTCAAACGAGCGTGTTCCGGCACTGGCTCGTTCATCTTTGCGTTTTTGTTTATCTTGACGCTTCTGTTGTTTTGTTTTCTCTCTGTCTCTTTTACCTGTCGTAATTCGTTTAGCCATTCTCTAATTTTTATGCAGTAACAAAGGCTCCGGTGAGCCTTTTTCTCTCAGTCTGTTTTCGTAGGATATTGGATTAAACTCCCATTATTCACAAATCTGTGCCACGTGTGCGCAGTACGTAAAACCCGCTCGCGGTCGTTCTAAACAAGTGAATTGATAATGAGGTCGATTCTGGGAGGTGGTAGGAAAAGCACGATAAAGCCTATCACAATCAAAGAAGATTCAGTATAAACTCTGATGTTTTGGCGGTAAAGATACGTCTAATATTTTGATATTCCTAATTTAGTGCAAGTTTCGCGAATTTTAATCCGTTCAGCATATAGAGTCGATGATACGGCGTACCGGAATCCGATGCTACCAGATATCATGGTGCGGAATCAGAGGTTATCGTCGATTCCTAACTCTTTGATTTTTCGGTAGAGTGTACGTTCGGACATGAATAATTCGGCGGCTGCTTCGCGGCGGCGTCCGTTATTACGACGCAGCGCACGGATGATCTGTTCGCGTTGCATGTCAGCCTTGGTCATCTCGCGCGGTGGTTCATCGGACACTACTTCGCTCTCGGCATAGATCGGAGTCGCATCATAAGCAACGCTCTGCGCAGCGGTGGGTAATAACGCCTTGATATCATGTGCCGGTTCCGTGCGGTGAACAGCCGTGCCCTGCATCCACTCCGACATCATTCGTTTCAAGTCATTGATGTCAGCTCGCATGTCGAACAACACCTTATATAATAACTCGCGCTCACTCGACATATCATCGTCCATGCGCATCGAACCGGTGGTCATGGGTGCTCCGGCCGACTGTTGGGGCAGATAACGCGATAATACTTCCGGCGTGATGATTCGCGCTTGTTCAATGGCCGAGATCTGTTCTGCTACATTCTTCAATTGGCGGATATTTCCGCGCCAATAGTAGTTTTTGAGCATCATGCGTGCCCCTTCATCGAGTGTTACCGCTGGCATCCGGTACTGTACGGCAACATCGGCTGCAAATTTGCGAAACAATAGTGGAATATCATCGGGGCGTTCACGCAACGCGGGAACCGTGATCGGGACGGTATTCAATCGGTAGTAAAGATCCTCTCGGAATCGTCCCGATGCAATGGCTTGTGGCAGATTCACGTTGGTAGCTGCCACCACGCGAACGTTGGTCTTCTGTACTTTCGATGACCCGACCCGAATAAATTCGCCGGTTTGCAAGACTCGCAGTAGGCGAGCTTGGGTCGGGTGGGGTAGTTCTGCCACTTCATCAAGAAAAATCGTACCTCCATCAGCCTCCTCGAAATAGCCTTTGCGCGCCTCGGTAGCCCCCGTAAAAGCTCCTTTTTCGTGTCCAAACAGCTCAGAATCGATTGTTCCTTCGGGGATGGCTGCGCAGTTCACGGCGATATATTTGTTGTGCTTGCGAGCCGAATAGGCGTGAATCACCTGCGGAAAGAACTCCTTGCCCACACCGCTCTCTCCGGTAATCAGCACCGTTAGATCGGTCGGAGCCACTCGCAACGCCACTTCGAGCGCGCGATCCAGCAAATCTGACGTGCCAATGATTCCAAAACGTTGTTTTACCGTTGTTATTTCCGCCATTTCTCTATTGTTTCTATTCGGGTTGTTCGGATTTTTCTGTTTGATCGGACTGTGATGCCGATTGCTCGCTTTGAGTGGCAGGAGCAACCACTTCGGTCGATGGGGCCTCCTCTTCTGTTCCGCTAAAATAGCCGAAAGCAATAGCTGCTACCGCAATCAGCACGGCGACTATCGCAAACCATACAAAACGATCCATTCGGCGACGTGGTGGTCGATCGACATAGGCGTAAGCATCGGTATTTTTATGCGGCCGTCCGTAGCGTAATCCACGCAAGGAGGGGTCGGGATTCATCTTGATTGATGGCGACATACGCGAACTGTCGAAAGCGTGTTTGACCGTTTCGGCAATCCGTTCGGGATCGCATTGCGGCTTACGTGGAGCATCGTCAGCTGTAAGAGCCGATGAGGACTGTGGTGTATAGGCAAATAGAATTGTGGCGTTAGCTCCGCTTCGAAAGGCTCCAAGGCCATCCATTACATAGGAGTCGCCTGCCTCGACCGCATGGCGCACCTCGAATACGAAGCGGTCGATCTCTCCCGCAGCTTCGAGCTCGGTTCGTCCCTCGGCTTTAAGCAGTTCGCGCAGAACGCCATCATCGCGTTTGAGCAACTCCGAAAAGAGGACGCTCTCGCCCGCTTGTTTGACTATAAACGTCCCCAGCTGAGGAACGACCAGCCGCTTGTGCGACTCCAAATAGTGCGCAATTACTCTTGATAACACGATTTTCAACATCTTTAAATCCGGCTTCAAAATTACCCTTTTTACCCGAAAAAAGCAAAATATAATCCTCTTTTTCAAAATAATCGAATAAAGTGTTGGTGATCCGAAAAATATTCACCTACTTTGCATCCCGATTTTTCGCAAAATCCGGCCGAGCTACTTTGCTCCGGAAAGTGCCATGTAGCGAAGACGGATTGTTGATAACTTTTCAAACGAACCATGAAAGACAAGTACATCGATCTGATCGAACAGACGTTCGATTTTCCTCAGGATGAGTTCAGCGTCGAAGACAGTGAACTCAACTTCCACGACATTCCACTTATGGAACTGATCAAACAGTATGGTACACCGCTGAAAATTACCTACCTGCCCAAGATCTCTCAACAGATCAATCGTGCCAAACGAATGTTTAATGTGGCGATGGCAAAGGTCGATTACAAAGGATCGTACAACTACTGTTATTGTACGAAATCGAGCCACTTCTCGTTTGTTTTGGAGGAGGCTCTGAAAAACGACATTCATCTCGAAACCTCATCTGCATACGATATTCATATTATCAACGCCCTCTACGATGGCGGAATTATCGACAAGGATCGTTACATCATTTGTAACGGTTTTAAACGTCCGCAGTATGTCGAGAATATTGCACAATTGGTCAACGATGGATTCACCAATACGATCCCTGTACTCGACAACAAAGAGGAGTTGGATCTCTTTGAGGATGCTTTCACCAAGAAGTGTAAGGTCGGCATTCGCATCGCATGTGAGGAGGAACCTAAATTTGATTTTTACACCTCGCGCTTGGGTATCCGATACAACGACATCATGGATTTCTACAAAGCCAAGCTCAAAAACAGTAAGAAATTTCAGCTCAAAATGCTCCATTTCTTCATCAATACGGGCATTAAGGATACGGCCTACTATTGGAGTGAGTTGTCGAAATGCATGAGCGTTTATTGCGAATTGAAGACGATCTGTCCGGAGTTGGATAGCTTGAACATTGGCGGAGGTTTTCCGATCAAGAACTCGCTCAACTTCGAATACGACTACGAGTATCTGACCGAGGAGATTGTGGCGCAGATCAAAAATATCTGCCAGCGCAACGGCGTAGAGGAGCCAAATATCTTCACCGAATTCGGATCGTTTACCGTTGGAGAGAGCGGTGCAGCACTCTACTCGATCGTCAATCAGAAGCAGCAGAACGACCGTGAAACGTGGTATATGATCGACTCTTCATTCATCACCACCTTGCCCGATACGTGGGGAATTAACCAACGCTATATTATGCTGGCACTCAATAATTGGGATAAGGAGTATCAACGCGTTTTTCTCGGTGGGTTGACCTGCGATAGCGAGGATTTTTACAATGCCGAATCACACACCAATGCCATCTTCCTTCCCAAACTCGAAACCGGTAATACGCAATATATCGGGTTTTTCCACACGGGAGCTTATCAGGAGTCGATCGGCGGTTTCGGTGGTATTCAGCACTGCCTGATTCCCGCACCGAAACATGTTATCATTGACCGCGATAAATCCGATAACGAATACTACACACGTCTCTTCGCCAAGGAGCAATCTTATCGCTCCATGTTGCGTATTTTGGGGTATTAATCTCCGATAAGAGCCAACTTGGCGAGTTGAAAATTCACGATGTCCTTCATGTGAATTTTCAACTCGCCAATTTTTTCTACCAGATCGGCGTGTAGCCTAACAAATAGATCGACTTTAACGATCACTCCTCTTTTTTCTTTTTTCGCTGCGAATACTCCTGCAACACATAGCTCGTAAAGATCGGGAACATCATCATGCCCAACGATGGCAACATCACACAGATCACCTTACCCACGGCCGTCACCGGAAAAATGGCTGCGCCGACAGTTGTTACATTCATCCATGCCCACCAAATGGCATTTCCAAACCCTTTGAGTTTGGGGTTGACGAGGGCCTCATATTCATAGAAAACCAATCCGGCCAAATAGGTGAAAACCACTACCGTAAATATATAGGCCCAGAAAAGTTTTCCGACCTTGCTGTCCACCATCCATTTTACGACAATGATAAAGGCCAGAAAAGCCCGAATCATCGGAATCAGACTGATTAATATAGCCCAGTCGCGTGTCATGACGGAGTTGCACCACATCAAAATATTGAGATAGGGGATAGAGATGAGCAAGAAGAGAATATTACGTCGCAGAAACCGCCAAGGTCTTTCGCTTGCGCTAAGTCTTATGAAAAAATCGCATAAGAAAATGATGCAAACAATCAGTTGCACAATCATATACAACCCCGAAAAATGGAGATGATCTCCGGCTATGATTTGCCATGAAATAGCAAACAAGAGCACAATACCGGCAAAGACCTTTAAAAAATCAAAAAAATTATAGACACTGCAATTGATTCTTGGCACCTGTTTCATAACGAAAAATATTTTGTCTGCATTTCGTTCAAAATCAATGCCACAGCAATTTTAAGCTACATTTTACGTGTTTTTTTCGAGGAAGATTTTGGCAGATAAAAAAAAACTATTACCTTTGCACACGCTTTTAGCAATGGCGGGATAGCTCAGCTGGTTAGAGCGCATGATTCATAATCATGAGGTCCGGGGTTCAAGTCCCCGTCCCGCTACACAGAAAAACAACCACTTACAGCGATGTAGGTGGTTGTTTGTTTTTGGGGTGTATGCTTGATCTAACTTGCGATTGATCTGTTAACTGGTCTTTTTATATCTCCATATGACACATGAATTGGTGACAATCCCAAAAAGGATGATTGCAATTAGGGGTTTGATTATATCGGCTAAATGACTACCTTTGAGAACAACCAAGCGGATGATTTTCACTAAATAGGCTACCGGATTTATCGTGTTTAGCCACTGAGCCCAATCGGGCATTGATTCGGTCGGCGTGAATAATCCGCTGAGTAGAATAAATAAAATGGCAAAAAACAAGGTGATGAACATCGCTTGTGTTTGAGTTTCCGAAATGGTTGAGATCAGAAAACCTAACCCAAGGACTGCTATTAAATAGATACCGACAACCCCATATAATAGAAATAAGCTCCCCTCAATGTGCAGATTGAACAAAAGTACTGAGCATAGAAGCCCGAGGGTTAGTTGAATAAAACCAATCACCAAAAAAGGAAATAGTTTTCCTACTATAAATTGGACTTTGTTGATGGGTGTAACATTCAACTGTTCGATAGTGCCCATCTCTTTTTCTCGAACGATGTTGAGTGACGATAGCAGCACGCTGATCATAGTAATTAGAATCGCCAATATACCCGGTAGCATCAACGATTTGTAATCAAACAATGGGTTGTACCATTGAGAATAAGTAGTTTGAATGGTTGAGCCATGCTGTGTCGGAGCTATTATTGAGGCCAGCTCTCTCTCAAAATCTGAAATGATTCCGGATATATATCCCGATGCAATTCCTGCCTTCATCCCATTAATCGCATTGATTGTTATTGCAAGTTGCGGCTTTTGAGCTCGATAGATATCCTTCTCAAAATAGGCGGGAATCTCAATCATGATATCGGTCTTGTCGGAAGCTAATTGATCGAAAGCTTTGCTTGTTGATGTGGTTCTATCTGTGATGACGAAATAGCTCGAAGATTCCAACTTGGATATCAACTTGGCCGAGAGCGAGGAGTTGTCCTTATCTATAACTGCCATTGAGATATTTTTCATCTCGAAATTCGCTGCATTTACCAATATAACGAGCTGAACGATTGGCATTGCTATGATGAGCCTCAGCATAAACTTATTGCGGATAATTTGCAGAAACTCTTTGTGTATCAGTGCAAGTAGTGTTCTCATTATGCGATTCTTTTAGTGTACCTTTTGATGCTTATTGTCAAAAATATGATGATCATGAAGAGTAACACCAATAGTTCAAACCAATAATAGGAGAATCCTACGCCTTTAATCATTACATCTTTAATGGCAACGATAAACCATTTGGCCGGGAAAATTTGACACAACCCCTGCAATATGAGCGGCATATTTTCTATTGGGTAAATAAATCCGGATAGCAGCACAGTAGGCAAATAAAGCCCTACAATAGAGATGAGTGCTGCAACCTGCTGGGATGAGGTGAATGATGAAATCAGTATTCCCAGCGACATTGCCGTAAGTAGAAACATCAGACAAACCACAAATAAGGCAAATAGATCTCCATGGATGGGCATACCCAATATCCATACCGAGAGCCCCAGAATAATAATGGTATCCATAACTGAAATCACCAGATAGGGGATTACTTTACCAATAACAATCGTTGAGGCTTTGAGCGGTGAGATTGTCAGCACTCGAAATGTTCCAAGCTCTTTCTCTTTGGTCAGAGATATAGCCGTCATCATGGCGGCAATAATGGACAGAACCAATGCCAATACCCCCGGAACAAACATGTGAACGCTTTTGAGTTCGGGGTTATAGCGCATATTTACGGTCGTTTCAAAAAGCCTTTCATGCCGATTTTCGGCGGATATATCCGCTTGAAAATCTTGAATGATGGCGTTTGCATAGTTTATAAGCATTGTCGCGGTGTTCAGATCCGAGGCATCGGCAATAAATTGCACCGTTGCGACACCTTCTTTGTAATACTCTTTCGAAAAGTTGGCCGGTATCACAATGGTAAATTTTATGGAGCCGTCTTTATAAATCTCCTCCAACTCCCTGTTTGAAAATAATATTGTTTCCAAGTCAAACGATTTTGAGGCAGCAATCCGATTTACAAGGGCGGTAGAGAGTTCATCTTTCGAATGATCCAAGATGGCAACCTTGGCATTTTTCACCTCAGTAGAGATGACAAATCCGAAGAGCAGAACCAATACAATGGGCATTGCAAAGACAATGAGTAGTGTGCGTTTATCACGCAGGATATGGCGGAACTCTTTATGGATAAAGGCGAATGTGCGTCTCATTTTGTCGATGTGTTACGAGCTAATTTGTAAAATAGATCGTCTATGGTCTCTACCATAAACGCACGTTTAAGCTCTTTGGGAGAGCCAATGGCCTCGATGTGGCCATCTACCATAAGGGATATCCTGTCACAATACTCCGCCTCGTCCATATAGTGGGTTGTCACAAAGATAGTTGTTCCCTGAGTCGCTGTTTCGTAGATCATCTCCCAGAACTCACGTCGTGTAATAGGATCAACACCTCCGGTCGGCTCATCCAAGAATATTATTTGCGGATGATGAATCAAAGCCAGCGAGAAAGAGAGCTTTTGTTTCCAACCCAAAGGCAGTGCCCCAACCCTCGTCTTGCATTGATTTTCGAGCCCTAAGCGATGCAACAATATTTTGGAACGATGCTGAATCTCCGGGTTTGACAGACCATATACAGTCGCGTAGAATCGTATGTTTTCCATCACGGTTAAATCTTCGTACAACGAGAACTTTTGGCTCATATACCCAATGTTTTTTTTCACCTTTTCCGGTTCGGTGAACGCCTGATATCCGGCTACTATGGCCTCTCCGGAGGTTGGTGCAAGCAGCCCGCAAAGCATTCGAATTGCAGTGCTTTTGCCAGCTCCGTTGGCTCCCAAAAAACCGAATATCTCCCCTTTGTCCACCGCAAAAGAGATGTTGTCAACGGCCGTGAATTCCCCGAAACACTTGGTTAAATGGTTAACCTCTATCGCTTTCATTCTCTTTTAATAAATCAATAAAACAATCCTCAATGGTTGCTTTTGTGGGCGTTGCAATCGCTTCGATGTGTTGCATGACCTCCTCAATATTTGCATTTTGTTTCAAAGCGAGGTGAGCTGATCGACCAAACGGATAACAACTATGAACCAAACAACTCTTGCGAAGTTGCAGAATAGATTGATATATATATTGGCTCTCAACCTCATAAAGCGGATGTGGATAAGATTCCGTTATATTTTGAGGTGAATCAATACTCAACATCTTACCCGCTTGCATCAAAGCCACTCTGTCGCAAAGTATCGCCTCGTCCATATAAGGGGTCGAGATGATCATTGTGATACCTTTGCTTTTCAAAGTGCGGAGCATGGCCCAGAATTCACGCCGAGATACCGGATCTACGCCGGTTGTCGGTTCATCTAAAAAGAGCACGGATGGTTTGTGTACCAAGGCGCAGCAAAGTGCCAACTTTTGTTTCATGCCGCCCGATAATTTACCAGCAGGACGATCTGAAAAGGGAGCTATTTGAGACCAAATATCCGCAATCAGTTCGATGCTACGTTCAACGGTCGTATCAAAGATGGTGGCAAAAAAATCCAAGTTTTCTCTGACGGTTAAATCTTGATATAACGAGAACTTGCCGGGCATATAGCCGATCATTTCACGAATATTTTGGGCATCATTTCGTACATTAAATCTATCGACAAAAGCCTCGCCGCTATCGGCATATGAGAGCGTAACGAGAATATCAAACAGCGTTGATTTTCCCGCTCCGTCAGGCCCGATAATTCCGAATAGCTCTCCTTTGGATACTTCGAACGATATGTCATCCAGTGCTTTAACTTCGCCAAAGTATCTGCTGATATTCAGGGCTCGAACTGTTTTCATCGCTCCTTGAATTTTACTTCGCCCGGCATTCCGATCTTGATGGAACCATCATTTTCGACCACCACCTTAAATGCATAGACTAAGTTACTTCTTTCCTCTTTTGTTTGAATTACTTTGGGAGTAAATTCGGCTTTATCCGAAATCCATATTACTCGCCCTGAGTACTGATTATACGCTCCCTCGGGCTTGTCGGTATATACAGTTACCTGTTGCCCGATTTTCAAGGCAGACAATTGCGCTCCCGAAAGATAAGCTTTTAAGTTGATTTGTTTTAAATTAGCCAATTTAAACAGCGGTTTTCCGTTGGCGGTAACCTCGCCTTGCTCAACAAATTTTGTGAGGATGGTGCCCGAAATAGGAGCTGAAATTTTACAGCGGTCTATTTGGTCGTCTATCTGTGCAATCTGTGCTTTCAGCGGTTCTATTTCCGCTAAGATACCACGTGCTTGTGTACCAAGTTGAGCCGTGGTCGCTGTAATTTGTCGCTCGATGAGTGCCACTTGTGCGGTTTGGTCGTCAAGTTGTTTCTGAGTCGCGCTTTGGGTTTCAACTAACCGTTTGGTTCTATGCTGTTCGTGTTGCGCTGTTTTTAACTGCTCTTTGAGTACGTTGATTTGGGCGGCAATGTCCGGGACTTTTGCCTCCAAGGCCTTGATGGTTGCTATCAACTGGATACGCTTCAAATCCAATTGCACCGTGTCTATTAAGCCGATACGGTGGCCTTCTTCTACGACATCGCCTTCGCTAATTGGCAAATTGATGATTTTACCGTTGCTCTCTGCCGAGACAATTACTTCGATCGCCTCGAAGTTGCCTTGTGCATCAAATTCGTGGTTCCCATTGGAACAACTTGCAAAAAATGCCGCTGCGATTACAAGATATTGGGTTTTCATATTGTTTTAATTTTGACCGATTAATGAATTGTATGTGATTTGCGCTTGAAGGAGCTGTATTTCATGCAACTGCTGAGTTAGTAGCGACTGGCTTTCTGCGTTTAAATCCGTAAGGTAGTCATTCGAGGTAATCACTCCGTTTTGCAGTCGTTGCTGCTGAGAGAACGTCACCTCATTGCGTTTTGCAACGATTGCCACATCGGTGTTGATCAATTTTTGAAATTTCTCTATTTCGGCAATTTGATTGATGATTTCGGCTCTATTGGTTCTTGTAAACTCTATTTGTTGCTGCTCGACCAATCTTTTTCTCGATGCAAGAGTTCTGGTTTCGTGTTTTGTGGTAGCCCATCGCGTGAGTGGTACCGATAGTCTGGCTCCTATCTGATACATCTTATCAAACTCATTTTTAAACATGTTGTATGCGGGACGGCCATATCCAGTTGACGCAAAAGCATAGATCTTGGGCATATTCTGACTCTTTATCACTTTCGCCTGAGCTTCAATTTTATGACATTGAGCCTCAAAGAGATGATACTCCGGACGTTTCGACTCTCTGGTATAACTTTGCGCTGAAACCGCTGGCCTGATAAAAACGATCTGCGTGGAGATCTCCTCTCCAATTAGTGTGCTTAAAAGCTGGACTAACTGCCAACGATTACTTTGTGCCTCAATTAGGCGTTGTTCTATTTTTAACCGTTCGGCAATCAATATATCAAGATTGCTTTTCAATGTGACCCCCTCTTTGGCTTGATTTTCTAATAGGCTGATCGTCTGGTTTAGGTCTTTTAAGGTAATTCCGATGATATTCAGATTCGCATCGGAGAGTAAAATACCGAGATATACTTCGCTCACTCTATCTTTAAGTGTGGATTGAGTAATGTCCAATTGATACTCTTCCGTTTTTAGCGTGGATTCTATCACCTTTTTTTGGCGAGCAGCGTATCCTCCATCGTAAATTAACTGTTGCAAATCAACGGTTGCTCGATACTGATCTTTGGATAATATCGGTATGTCATACCCCGGTATTGAGATTGGACTGGATGTTACATCCGATTGATAGGTTGCTTGTGCCTGGATGTCTATTTGCGGAATATAGGCTGCACTGGTGCTCTTTTTCGTTGTGACCGCAATGTCGGAGTGAATGGCTCTTTGTGTAGATATAGTTGAATACTCGACAGCCTTTTTGATGCATTGATCCAAACTAATTGATTGTGTCCAACCTGTAATAGGAGCACATAGTAAGATTCCCAATAGTACGTTTTTCATCTCTTGTCTGGTTTTTAGTCATTTGCGCGAAACAGTTGTTGTGCGATCCGGTCATATTATGCTTTGATGGCATTGACAATAAATTGCTTCACGCTCTCTTTCCTTTGTGCAATAAACCTATCGAAATTGCCTCCGATTCTTGATGTTACTTCGTCGATGATTGGTTTTGCCATAAATGGGAAAAGAGACAACGAGATAATATTTATCACCAACTGGACGGGGTCGATCGGTTTGATAACTCCTTGTTCAATCTGCATATTTATTTCGCCGATTATATGTTCGAAAGCGATATTGAGTTTTTGCATGGTTCTGATCTTTCCGATGATCAAGTCGGGGTTGTGCGATAACTCTCCTAAGACAAAAATTGGAATCTTTGGATCCTCGGTCATAAGCTCATAATAGTTATCGACGATAGCTCCTGCTTTTTCGAAGATGGTTTGATTGCTGAATATTGTGTTTTCATTATTTGTAAATAGTTTTCCGAATATCTCATAAAACACAACATCAAAGAGTTTTTCTTTGGAGCGAAAATAATAATTAATCATTGCCAGATTTACTCCTGCGTCTTCGGCGATCCCCCTCATTGTCGTTCCTTTGAATCCTTTCGAGATAAACAATTTTTTGGCTGATTCAATAATAACAACCTCTGTGTCTGTTTTTAATTCCTTCATGTAAACATTTGTATTAAACATTTGTTTAACA
>CAYOKU010000074.1:0-12268 GCA_964404645.1 uncultured Alistipes sp. | reverse complement strand
TTTTTTTACAATGTGCACGTACCGTGGCATATTCACCTTGAATATGAATTGGTTTTCATATGCATGGATAATGGCATCAAGCATGTCGGAAGCCATTTTGGAAGTATTAACGGTGCTGAAATTTTGCTTCTCGGCCCCAATTTACCACACAACTGGCTAATCAATAAACGGGCATCCGTCATGGACACAAATTCCAATTATCAGTTGGTAATTCATTTTCCGAAAGATGTTTTCTGTCCAGGTTTTTTTGATCTTGCACCTTTTACCGAAATAAACGAATTACTAAAAAAAGCAGAACTTGGTCTTAGTTTTAAAGGCCCATCAACTGAATCTTTTGGCAAAGAGATAGAAGCCATGCTCCACATGAAAGAGTTCGACCGAAGCATTGCACTCCTTAAATTATTACAGCGGCTCTCAGCAGAAAATGCTACAATCTTATCTTCGTATGGATTCAGCAACATCCTAAACGAAGATAAAATCAAACGGATGAATAAAGTATTTAAATACATAACTATTAACTACAAAGAGGATATCACATTGGAAGATATTGCCAAGATCGCCAATATGACCCCTCCGGCATTCTGCAAATACTTCAAAGAACGAACTCACAAAACTTTCATCGAATTTGTCAACGAGGTACGTATAAGCCACGCCTGCAAATTGTTATTCGAAGACAACTACAACATCCTCCAAATCTGTTATGAATCAGGCTTCAATAACCTTTCGAATTTTAATAGGCAATTCAAAAAAATTATAGATATGTCACCGATCGAGTATCGTAAAAAAGTACTCAGCGACAGCTCAAATCAAGTTTAGTTCAGAATTGCGCCAAACATAGCACAAGAAAAATTCCCGACAAGGGTCTACAAACCGAAAGAGACCGAATTAAAGTGCACCGGCAGCCTCCCTATGTCATGTTCGGTTTTGCAGAGATACCCAAACAGGCCAAATACAAAAGTCGGCGAGATTACATCTCATTATTTCACTTCCTTTTCCAATGCGAAATTAAATAAGCGGTGCGTGTCAGATAGTAATCGGCAGCCTGCGGAGAATAATTGAGGTAATTAAACGCACCGCAATCAAAAGGCACCGCCGGTTCAATTTGTGTCCCTTCATGCCACTCATTGAACGATGTAATACCTATATACGGTGCTTTACTTGCAACTGCGGCTCCAAACATATCATCATAATACTTTCCATTAGCTCGCTCACGAGTCGTTGCCGTATTCCACGGACGCACTCGCGTGTCTATATACCCGGGGCCAACACACGGAATAAATATTTTTCGGTTTTGCGCAGCCCATTCCTGCATTTTTGCCCAATTGGCCGGTGTAGAGCCGGGGGTAAAACCGGTAGCAGCAAAATAGGTATAAAATCCATCCAAACCCGAATTAATAAAAAATTCCTCCTCATGTTCTTTCACCCACAAACCGATCATCACGGCATCGAGTTCGGTACCTCGGATCGTCAAATCGCCATCGGGTTGTAACAGACGAGCCCATTCATTAGCTGGCGTAATATACGAATCATAAATAAAAAAACAGGGACGATCGTCCATCCGATAAAATGCCGAGTGCCGACCGTACTGTTTCAGTAGCTTGGCTATATTCTCGCGCAGATTCTCCGGATTCCGATTACCATAGGGTTCAATGTGAAAACAAACCTTCAACCCGTGCTTTGCGGCTTCGTCAAAAAGCGTTGGGAGTGCCGACGATCCAAAGTCATGATCACCCCACCACGTCACTACTACCACACCGATGCGAGCCTGAGCCATCATTTCCATGTGACGAGCGATAATTTTAGGATCGGTGCTACTATAATTTTTCAGTTCTGGGTAAAAATTAGCAGCAATATTATCACCACCGGGTATATAGTCTGCCGGCCCATGATACGCAGAATTCCCGATAACGCCATGTCCCCAATGAATCTCTTTACCATTCACCGCTGTGTTACCATACCAATTGTAGTAAAAACCGAAGACTCTCATATCGGGATCTTCATCCGTGGCATTACCAGCAGAAACACAGCTCAAATTGGCAAAAAGAAGTGCTGCGGCAGTTAAAAACAAAAATATTTTGTTTATCATACGTTCTAATATATTTTCAGCTTAATTACTATATGTCAGAATCATGCCGCATGCATAGAGATCCATGCGGCATGATTTTCAGATTTTATTCTGACCTAACACTATTATTTTTGCATAATTACAACAACCGATTGAGGGCCGATCTTTACCGAATCTGAGAATTTCACAGGAGAAGGTTTTTCGGGTGACACCATCACCAATGGTGATGATGAGCCATCAATACTTACAGTAGCCATATTTGCATTTTGAGTATCGACATTATAGACCACAACCGCTTTTTTGCCGGTTTTCTGGTTTTTAAAGACCGTATAACGAATCTGGCTACCTTCAACTGTTGCTCCTAAGACATCCAAAAATTCGCCATTCCACAGGAAATCAGAATAACGCTTACGCAAATCATCCACCTTGCGACCATAAGCCATAACACGAGGAAATTCACTTAAACTCCCCTTAAAATTGCGCACCTCATAGCTCATGGCATAACGGTCAGCTAAGCACATATTCACATGATTCAAATCATTATGGTCAATGACAGCACAAGCAATCGGAATATTCGAGTCCACATAACGTAATACGGGTTCATGCCAATAATCAGCACGCGTGTACGTTGAATAATACTGTGACTGCAAGTCGTAACACCCTTCTCCAGTCATCAGGAAATCAGGATTGGATTTCTGGCACATCTCATAAAACTCGCGACCCAACTTGTCGGCACCTTGGTAGTTAAACCCGGGCGTTTTGTGACCGTGGTTCGGATCAAAACAGAGCATAGCACCCGCATGATGCTGATTTTCATCATACACCATACCAGCCGCTCCAAAGTCAAGACATTTTTGGAACTCATCATGCAACATATTGCGTAATTTATCATCCATCATACAATGGATACTGAACCGACGGGTATTGACACCGATAAGCTGCGTATAGGTATTGTAGTTGTAACCCGGATGCACATAGGGATCAAGTGAAGCATTAATTGCACGGTGTGGCAGATACTTTTGATGGTATTCGGTCGTCAAATCAGCCCAAGTGAACTTGGTAAACAGCAAGATATTTACCCCCTTCTTTTGTGCATCGGCAATCACTTTTTTAAACTCTTCGGGAGTTCCCAAACGAGGATCAAGATCATGTGAAGGTAATCCGCGATCCTGACCTCCTTTTGTCCATCCAGTCAATTGTATGGCATTAACGCCATAGCGTTTCGCCTCATCAACATATTTAGGCAAATCTTTGACTTTAAAATTAATACGGCTCTCCGAAGAGTTAATTTGTATCTGTTGCCAAGCATTTACCTTACTCAGCCAATCGGCACGATGTGGTTCTACAAACCACGTCTTACGCCAAGCTTTGTATATGTCGGCTCCTTTGTGCCAAGTTCCTGCATAGGGAGTGACGATAAACGGCACAAGCTCCTCCGACATGGTTGGTTGCAAATAGAGCATACGCGCTGCCTTAACCTGCGTTCTCATCAAATTGCGTTCTCCGTGGTTTCGTCGAGATTGGGAGCCCCCCGCATGCATTGCATAGGCCTCCGTGGGTAGCGTTTCATGAATACAACGAATATATTCATCAAGCTTATGATCCATGCTTGACAGATACAACCCCTGCTTGGTATTGTGGATCAGCACAAACGCGTGCTCTGGCAAATTACTCCACCCAGTTCCAGCCTCTCTGGGATACAGTTCGTCAGTATTGAATTTTGTATAGGTAAAATACTGAAAAAGCATCCGTTCGGTATCTTTCGGAATCGAGACTTGTCCTACGAATGGCCATGAAAATTGCTCCACAATAGCATTCGAACCATTATTCAGATTTCCATCATAAACCAACCCCTCTTGGGTCATTCGAATATGCCCTTCGAAGTCAATAGCCAGTTCTTCACCGCCAACCATCAAGCCTTTCCAGACAAAAATCAGTTCATCGGCGGAAATACGGACTTCGGGACATTTCTGCGAAGAGTCGTTGACGATAAAAAAGCGACCATCCGGCAGTTTAACATTTGCCTCAAAAGCTCGTCCATAGCGAACTTCTTCCAAAAGTTTCCATTCGGTTAGTTTACTTTCCATGCCAACGAGTGCCCCACTATTCAAATCAATTTTTGCTCGCATTTTTTCATTTTCGAGCGTATAGGTTTGCTGGGCCACCACAGCTACGATAGAAGCTATGCCAATCAGCGTTAAAAAGAATCTCTTCATAAGTTCAAATTTTTACTTTTCAAAAATTACAACAGCCGACTGCGGCGCAATCTCCAGCTCTCCACTAAAAGTTTTTTGGAGAGTATTTTCCGGGGTTGCATAAGCTAATTCCGATGCTCCAGTAAGCGTAACAACAGCTTTCGAAGTACTCTCTGTACCCATATTGACTACGACAAGGGTGCGTTTACCATTCCGGCCAACAAACATCGAGAAATTCAGATCGGAACCGACTACTTGCGCACCATTTTGTCCGACGAACTCTGCATTCCACATCTCGGAGATATATCGCTCTCTCAAAGCCTTGATTTGACGACCATAATTGACAATCTGAGGGTAATCGCGCAACTCATTGTTATAGAAGTTAAGGTCAAAAACAAGATTAAATCGGTTGAGCAATGCCAGATTCATATCACGCCGAGCACGTCGAACCTCTACTTTTGAAAATATAGGCGTAGCAGGATTGATGTAACGGTGTTTTGCATAATCATTTTCAGAGGCATTCAGAGTATATCCATCATAGAAAGAGTTTTGAGCATCAAGAAAGCCCTCTCCCAATGCTACTTTTTCACCTTGTGATTTAAATGCTGTTGCCATTTCGTGATCGAACTTCAATATGCCGTTAGCCGTCGGTTCTCCTGATCGGTGTCCATGGCTCTCGTCAAAACAAAAGAATGTCTTATCCCGATGATTAACATCTCGATTACGATAACCATCCGCCAAACGCAGAGCCGACAGAGAGAGCCATTCGTTACGCATATATTGCTGCCATTCACCAGCCAAAGGACAGAGTAACGAACGATTATACTCCCAACCGAAAGGATCTTTCATCACATAATGTTTCAATTTTTGAGTATAGGCTGTTGTGTGCGAGTTCACCTCGTTCCAATTGGTTTCCAGCACAATCCGCAGATTCAATTTATGACAAACCTCAATGGCCTCGTCAATACCCGATGCCTGTTCGATCTTTCCGTTGTCCGTTTCATGACACCAACCTCCGACTTGCAACACATCAACACCTTGTTCAACAGCCTGATGGGCATAACGAATCAGATCATCACCATTACCGACACGAATCTTCCACCACGTAAGCGGTTGATTCAACCAAGCAGGGGTTATTTCCTTACTTTCTATCTGACGGTCAAGTTTATAGACATCCAAGCCTACATTAGAGCCTCCTTTGTAGGGAATCAGACATACCGGATCAAGCAATGCCCGCTCCCCTTTCTTATTATAAACCACATGGTTGGATTTGAACTGAATGCGAACCATTTCGCCATCAATCTCATCTTTGTAGGGGTTACGCCCACGCTCTTCATACCCCGGCAGTAGTTCAAACGAGGTAATCAGCATGTAATGAGGAACGGCTTTTTTGGTATAGAACATAAAGCCCTGCTCTCGGTTGCACACCTGCAAATATGCGCGTTCTGGCAATTCGTAGGTTGACGTCGGGTAATCAACACCCCAATAGCCGTGTTGGTTATAGAGATGTGGAAACAACTCCCGCTGATCGTTACGTGTACTATGATACAGCGGTTGATTCTTATCGGGGACAGAAATTTCACCTACGCAGGGCCATGAAATGTATTCAATGGGATACGAACTATGATTGATAATCTCACCGCTATATTCAAGACCATTTGCAGTCAGTTTTACTTCTCCACGAAAAACGATATCCAACGGTTCAGATGTATGTGCTGAGGTCAGATCTCGCCACGTAAAGGTAATATGATCGCCAAAGTGCTCAATGGCAGGATTTTGTTGTTCGACACCCTTCACTACATTGAATCGACAGTCCTGCTCGGTCATCTCTTTGCCTTCGAGAGGCAAAAGCAACTCAAAAGACTGGCCCAGCACGGCTCGTTCCATGATTTTCCAACCAGTAGCCTTATTAACAAGTCCAACCAATGCACCGCTTTTCGCATCAAATGTAGCTGCAACCCGGTCATTTTCCAATGAGATCGTATCTGTCGCCGCAAAAAGCATTGAACACGACAGAACCGCCCAAAGATAAAGTAGTTTTTTCATAAGAAAGTTTTTATTAAAAACGAGGGAGGGGCGTATCCCGAAGAATACGCCCTCCTCGTCAGGAGTTTAAATAGTCAAACGTTTAGCCGTAGCATAATTGTATTTTGAATTGGGAGCATCCACAATAGCACCCACTCGGAAATAGTAAGCCTCTCCGCTCGTAAATTTCGAGGCTTCCAGCCGAAGCGTATACGTTCTACCCTCGTTCTTAAAAGATTCTCCAACCGACTGTTTCTGGCTGGCCTTCACAAATGAAGCTCCAACGACACGATCAATGTGCCCAAAAAGAGCCACCTCTTTTACAGAGTTATCAACCGTTGGCGTTACGGTAAAAGTTGCCACAATATCACCAGCTTGGCGAAGGATCTTAACATTTGAAATGCGCACATACGGCAACACTCTAAAATCAAGACGATTATCACCCGGACGAATCTGATAAGCTGTCAGTTTTTCAGGTGCCACAAAATTCCGTTCGGCAAAGTAAATATCGTACTTTCCGGAAAATACCATGTTGTTACGGTATTGCCCATCAACCATAAAATTCATGTACTGCTGCTCTGGGTTTTCAAACCCAAGTTCCTCGTAACAGATTCGGCTACCATTGGTAAGATCTTGTTCGACAAGGGCATCAGTTTCAATATCGCGAATTTCACCGAAAATTCGAGCATCGGGGCCTTCGCTATTATCCAGTTCGCATGACACGAACAACATGCCGAGCATTATTGTTACAGCAACGACAAAAAAACGGGATATGCTTTTCATAATCAAAGATACCATTAATAGTTGGGGTTTTGAATCAAAGAGTTTGCACCGATGCCCGGTATGGGACGATAGTAGGCAAGCGGTTGGAAATGTTTGGCGTTATTGCCCGGTTCGATTTCAAGACGCACGAAAATGTATTCGGGCTTTCCTCCGCGAAAATCGAGCATCGGCATCAAGCCGTGACGCTTCCATGTGTTATCAAAAATTTTGTGCAGTTCGCGACGACGATAATAATCCCATACCGAATAATAATCAAGTGCAAATTCAGCCTTTCGCTCATAACGAACATTTTCAGGTGTCAAATCCAGATCATCTTTGAAGGCTGCACGGTGATGAATTTTATTGAGAGCTTCCTTCGCCGTAATAACTCCGGATGCATTAGGCAAACCACTCTCAGCCACAGCCTCTGCATAATTCAACAACACCTCCGCATAACGCAAGTCAGCAAATGGGGTTAAGATGCGATCATAAACCTGATCATTTTCGCCGGTTATGTATTTTTTAAGCAGAAAACCAGTTCGAGTTCCGTTACTTCTTCGATTCGACCAACCAGAAGTATCCGTATCTTCGTTTTCACCGCCCTTGCCATAGTATTTAACACCATTGAATTCATACGGATCATTCGTCTTGAAAATTACGTTTCCATTTTCTTTCACAATACCGCCTTGAATGACAATGGTTTTACCGCCCCAACTTTCACCCGGCAAAAGCACGGTAGCATAAAGACGTGGGTCTCTATTGGCAAAGATCTCACTCAAATTATCGTAACGCTTGTAATTCACACCTTGATTGAAATTCTCGCCAGCATAACTCTCATTACCATCTGTTGTTGTTTTCAATGGTACATTAAATTGAGCTTTACCGTTTTCATCCATCACGGCATACGACTCTACCAAATCAAGAACCGGATTCAAACGTCCTCCGTACTCCATACTCAATTGGTTTGGTTCATGCCACTTGCCCATGTTATGCGAAACTCCGGGGTAATAATAATTACGCAATAGAATCACTTCGGACATACCGCTACCTTTCACAAAAATTTCATGGAAATTAGCAGCCGCAGCTTGGCTGTTTGCAGGATTCTCACCGTGCAGAGAGAATTTTCCACTCTTGATGACCTCGGCCGAAGCCTTAATACACTCTTCGTAAAAGAAATTCACATCTGCGGCAGTAAACCCACCGACCAATTTTTCTGTTACGGCCTCACCCTCGAGCGGAGCTGTGCCCCAAAACTTTCCGACCGATGCCGCATAGAGTGCAGCGCGCGACTTCAACGCATAAGCCGTCCATTTGTTAGCTCGCTCCTGAGAAGTATTGTCAGGCAAATTGGCAGCAGCTTGGTCACACATTTTGAGCACAAACTTCCAAGTATCAACTTCCGTACTACGCGGAACTTTCACAGCCGAATAATCGCCATTCCATTCCTGTAAATCGTCTATGATTGAGACACCGCCATAACGTTTTGCCAATGCAAAATAGGCGTAGGCCATCATGAAATAGTACTCTCCAGTTACCTGAGTAATAGTAGCCGGATTCGATGGCTTCATCTTTGGAATATTAGCTTTCAACTCATTATAGCCACGAATATAGCCATAAATCTGCTCCCAATCCTCATAACGATTCGTCTCACCGATATGATCGCCCCACTCGCTGTGGGTCGCTTCGGGACCACTCATCATATTTGTTTTGCCACCTTCCGGATTGCCGTTACCAAATCCCTTGTTGCCTTGCTTGCAGAAATTATAACGAAAATCTTCCATCGGCAAGTTATAGTAATGACCGGCCATATAAGCTTTGATACCGCCATCGCTCGACAACATCGCATCACCTGTCACTCGATCTTTCGGCTCAACATCAAGAAAATTGGCACAGGATACAGTTCCCACAGCCAGAAGACTCAACAGTAATATTTTAATATTTTTCATGTTCGTATCTAATTAAAAGGTTACATTTACGCCTAAATTATACGACTTGGAAAGCGGATATTTAAAACCATCCTGCGCATCAGAGGCCTCAGGGTCGAACCCTTTAAGATCCTTATTGCATATAACTAACGGATTTGTCATATTGAAATACACACGCAGTTTCGAAAGTTTGGAACCTTTGAGTTGTTTCTGATTGAACGTATATCCCACTTCCACGTTTTTCAAACGCAAATAAGAGGCATTGATGCGGCGAACTTCGGTTTCCAAGCGATTGGCTCCATCATCCGCGTTCATACGACGAATAGCAGGGAAACGCCCCGGAATCCATTCGCTATTTGGGTCATACACATCGGCTTGATGCCAACGATCATAGTAGATGGCGGGTGAATTGGTACGATCTTGTGTCATGCCTTCACCCAAAATACCGCTGTGAGAAATAGTATATTTGGCTGCGCCCGACCAAAGCATGTTAAAATCAAGGCTCTTCCAGCTGGCATAAATTGTTGCACCATAAGACATTTTAGGGGCACCCGTCCAAAACAGCGGAACCCTATCTCCGTCATCTATAATACCATTGCCATTAAGATCTCGATGGATATAGTCACCGGGAAGTGTTTTCGAATTGCCTCTATCTCCGGTTTCAATTACACCATTGCGAATTTGATCGTAGTTTTGATACTGTCCATCCATGACGTAACCCCATCCTACATCATGCCAACGACCCAGTTCTCCTGTATCACGCCAACGAGCCATGCTGCTCCGGTAGGGAGTTGTCTCTTTGTAGGTCGTTTTCGATCGACTGAAATTCATATTCGCCGAAATGCCCCATGAGAAATCTCCAATACTATGACGATGTCCAACCATCAATTCAAAACCTTCCGTACGATCGGCATTGAGGTTCTCCTGAGGCAGAGTCGCTCCGAAGGTATTGGTTAACGCTTGCATACGGGTAGCAAGCAAGCCATCACGATCTCGACGGTAGATGTCAAAAGAGAAGTCGAGCATACCATCCCACATAGAGAGATCCATACCTAAATCGACCGTTTCAGTTTGAACCCACGACAAATTACCATTGACAAGACCTGTACTTGCATAGCCGTTCACATAACTACCACCAAGTACGGCACCTGGGTAGCTGCTATATCCGGGAATATATTGGAACGCATTTCCGGCATCTTCTCCCGAACGTCCCCACGAACCACGAATCTTTAAATTAGTTAGGAAAGGAACATTGTCTTTGATAAATGACTCCTCTGAAAGACGCCATGCGGCCGATACGACTGGGAAAAAGCCCCAACGCTGATCGGGAGCATATCGATAAGATCCATCTTCCCGGAATGCAAACTCAGCCATGTATTTGCCTTTGTAATCATAGTTGAAACGACCCACAACCGACATAAAGGCCTCTTCTCCCGTATTACCACTATTCTCCCAGTTCTTAGTTGGAGCCCGGTCGATGTTATCCGTGGTGAAGAAATCGGATTCGTAGAAACGCTTTGCACGCAGATAGCGCGATGTGTTCTTTCGAGGTTCAAACACTACGGTCGCTGCTACATTATGAACATCAGCAAAGGTGTTTTTATAATTGATCGACCCTTGAAAATTAAAACGTGTTGTCAACCAATTTTGTTCCTCTATATTGGGAGTGTAAGCACCATTGACGGATTCTTTATAGGTATCGGAATCGGCCGAATAAACATAATGCACGATACGTTTTTGTACGCGAGTACGCACGGTCGTTTTATAGTCATAGGCAACCTGTCCTTTGAGAGAAAGGCCTTTTACCCATGGAATATCAAGTGTTAAAGCTAATGCACCCTGCAAGAAGAAATCACGCCATTCGCCATAACCAGCCAACTCACGCTGAGCAAAATATGCCGGATTGTCGTCTAACGGCGCAGGTTGATTGTAATATAATTTGTTATTATTGGCATACACGGTTTCCGATGGAATAATACCATGCGTTGCCTTGTTCAGATACATAAACGAATCGTCCCACGTACCAGGCTGTTTACGCAAATCCGTATAACCAGACAAGTTTAAATCCGCACGTAAGTGCTTCGTAATCTCAAACCGAGTGGCATTACGCACAGAATATTTATCATATCCAATATCACCCGAGCGAAGCAGACCATTATCGGTTATATAGCCAATGTTGGTATAGGTGGAAAGCTTATCGTTTCCGCCCTCCAGGGTAACGTTGTACTGTTGTTGAAATGCAGCACTCTTAAACACCTCTTTATACCAATCAACATAAGGAAGAGCCCTTTTAGCCGCCAAATCTTCTTTCGAAAATTCAGGATGACCCGTAGCATTATACTCCGCCTCATTGCGAATTTGCCAATATTGGGAAACGTTCATCATCTCCATCTGCTCGGTGGGATGCGATACGCCCCAATTGAAATTAAGCGATACACGCAACGGGCCTTTGGAGCCACCTTTGGTCGTCACCAAGATGGCACCATTGCTTGAATTAATACCGTAAATAGCAGCCGATGCATCTTTAAGCACCGTGATGCTTTCGATATCTTCGGGATTAAGCTTTTGAAATTCAGTAGTTTCATTACGAACGACACCATCAATAACGATAATAGGCGTTCCCATACCACGAATATTGATGTCATTGGCAAAACTACCTGGCATACCATCGTTTTGACGAATACGAAGACCTGGAACTTTACCGGCCAAAGCTACCGCCAACGACGGGCTTTTTGTTGTCAAAATATCATCATTCGAAATACTGGATACTGCTCCCGAAAGAGTGGCCTTCTTCTGCACACCATAGCCGACCACGACAACCTCGTCCAAGGCATTGGCTGTCGTTTTCATAACAACATGCATATTGAGTCCAACAGGAACCTTCATGGTCGCTAATCCGACATAAGAGATCAGAAGTGTTTGGGTTTTTGCAGGCACATCGAACGAAAAACGTCCTTCTGAATTGGTAATAGTACCCTGAGTGGTACCCTCTGCTACAATCGTACATCCGATGATCGGCAACCCGGTTTCATCGACCACAATACCGGCAACAGGCTTCTGCGAAGAGACGGAAGCAAGGGGGGGGTGTTGTGCTGCGCCTCCGTTGAATTTGGATATACCAAGCCGACCGACAGCAAAAGCATCACCCCACAGGTCCTAAACCGCAGAGATGTTCCTCTGTGTAAAAAACTTTTCATAATAGTAAGTTTGAGGTTATTGGTTAGTAATTCATCTGCAAACATCACATTGCAAATGCAAAAAATAAAGAAAATTGTTTTTACCTAAATCGTTTCGTC
>CAYOKU010000073.1:0-12700 GCA_964404645.1 uncultured Alistipes sp. | reverse complement strand
CTTCGAGGGCGGCTGCTACGCCAAGGTGATCAACCTCTCGCAGGAGAATGAGCCCGATATCTGGAACGCAATCCGCCGCAACGCGCTGCTGGAAAACGTTACCGTAGGTGCAAAAGGCAAGATCGACTTCACGGATAAATCGGTGACCGAAAACACCCGCGTTTCGTACCCGATCTACCACATCGACAACATTGTTAAGCCCGTTTCAAAGGCTCCCGCTGCCAAGCAGGTGATCTTCCTGTCGGCCGATGCATTCGGTGTGTTGCCTCCGGTGTCGATCCTCACACCTGAGCAGACCAAATATTACTTCTTGTCGGGTTTCACGGCTAAACTTGCCGGAACCGAGCGCGGTATCACCGAGCCGACTCCGACCTTCTCGGCTTGCTTCGGCGCAGCATTCCTTTCGCTGCACCCCACCAAGTACGGCGAAGAGTTGGTGAAGAAGATGCAGAAATCAGGCGCCAAGGCCTACCTCGTGAATACGGGTTGGAATGGTTCGGGCAAACGTATCTCGATCAAGGATACACGCGGTATTATCGACGCAATTCTCGATGGTTCGATCGACAAGGCTCAAACCAAGTCGCTCCCGATCTTCGACTTCAAGATCCCGACTGCTCTGCCGAATGTAGATCCCAAGATCCTCGATCCGCGCGACACCTACGCGAAGGCATCGGAGTGGGATGTGAAGGCACAAGACCTCGCAGGCCGTTTCATCAAGAACTTCACCAAGTTCACCGGCAATGATGAGGGCAAGAAACTCGTAGCTGCCGGCCCGAAATTGTAAAGCACCCCAATCGCGCCTTGCGCGATTCAATAACAGAGGAGCCTGTCTAAACCGCGGTTTAGACAGGCTCCTCTGTTTTATCCGCCTGGTTTGATGTTCCCACAAGCTCGCAAAGGAAAGCCCAAAATAAATTGAAACGTTTCGATTGGAATCCGCGAAATTGTCGTATCATTGCGAAAAAGATTGTGTACTATTTAACAGACCCACGCATTATGAAAAAATCGTTTCAAGACGCCGTAAAAGGTCGGCGCACCTACTATTCGCTTACCGACAAATCTCCGGTCACCGATACTGAGATCGAACAACTGATCGACTTTGCCGTGACACACGTCCCCTCGGCATTCAACTCTCAATCAACCCGGGTTGTGCTGTTGCTCCATACCCACCACGCAAAATTATGGAACATCGTCATGGAGTCACTGCGGCGCATCGTTCCGGTCGATCACTTCGCCGGTACCGAGGCCAAAATCAACTCTTTCGCGGCTGCATACGCCACAGTGCTTTACTTTGAAGATACGACAGTGGTAAAATCGCTCCAAGAGCAATTCCCAACCTATGCCGCCAACTTCCCCGTATGGTCGCAGCACACCTCGGCCATGCACCAGTTCGCCATCTGGACGATGCTCGAAGAGGTTGGATTTGGAGCCTCTCTACAACACTACAATCCACTTATTGACAGCGAGGTACGCAAAGAGTGGGGCATTCCGGAGAGCTGGCAGCTAATCGCTCAGATGCCATTCGGAGTTCCATCGGCCGAACCCGGCGAAAAGAGTTTTCAACCGCTCGATCAGCGCGTAAAGGTATTTAAATAATAAGAATGCGGCGGGACCTGAGAGCCGGATGCGCGACCTGCGCTCTCAGGTCGTAGTCCGCCGCATCTGCCGTAGGATGGTTCGCCGTTCTAATGATCCGCCTCGACCAATTGGTACTTGCGGTTGAATTTCAGTTCCAACCCGTTACTCAACAGAATATCATGCATCTTGCCATCGAGCTCGATACCACGAATCTGCTGCCCCGGATAGTTTGACGCAACAAATTTAAGGATCTGCATCGGAATCAACGCATCGGGCACAGCCGCACTCGGTCGCTCGATGTCACGCCACTGACCGCGCGAATCAAATTCGAGGATCGTGCCGTCGACAAGTGTCACCTCGTAACTGGGGCTGATGCCTTGTTCCATGACTGCCGATGAAACCTTCACCTCTCCGAAGTATTTTTTCACCGTTTCGCGAGCCGCATCGGGCAATTGGTGCATCTGCACCGGCATTTCATTGCTGTCGGCCAACGCCGCAACCGCCAAAAGGGCAACTCCCAGCAATAGTAAAAATCTTTTCATAACCGATTGTTTTTGGTACACCGTTACCCCTGCAAAATCAACGCCAATCCACTCCCTATAAATAGGTATTTACACCCCTCCTTTCGAAAAAATTTGAAAGGAATTTGTGCATTCAAAATTAAGATCGTAACTTTGCGCCCTCCGAAATACAACAATTATAATCTTATATCGAACAATTTTATGGAACTCAACAAGACTTTTATCGACGGGCTGTGGAGCAAAGAGATTAATGTTACGAGTTTCGTATCAACGAACATCACCCCTTATGTGGGTGATGCTTCGTTTCTTACGGGACCTACCGAACGCACGAAACACATCTGGAACCTCTGCTTGCAAGCACTCGAAGAGGAGCGTTCGCGCGGCGGTGTCCGTTCGCTGGACAACACAACCGTATCGACCATCTCGTCGCACAAAGCCGGATATATCGACCGTGAACAGGAGCTGATCGTTGGATTGCAAACCGATGAACTCCTCAAACGTGCCATCAAACCTTTTGGTGGTATCAACGTTGTGTCGCGCGCTTGCAAAGAGAACGGCGTAGAGGTGGACGAAAAGGTGAAAGATATCTTCACACACTACCGCAAAACACATAACGATGGAGTATTCGATGTCTACACCGATGAGATCCGCTCGTTCCGCTCGCTGGGCTTCCTGACAGGGCTTCCCGACAACTACGCCCGCGGCCGCATCATCGGCGACTACCGCCGTCTGGCTCTCTACGGAACCGATCGTTTGATCGAGGCCAAGACGACCGATCTGCACAACCTGACCGGCCCGATGACTGAGGCTCGCATTCGTCTGCGCGAGGAGGTTTCGGAACAGATCAAGGCGTTGAAAGAGATCCGCACCATGGGCGAATACTACGGACTCGACCTGAGCCGTCCGGCACACACGGCACAGGAGGCCGTGCAGTGGGTCTACATGGCCTATCTGTCGGCAGTCAAAGAGCAGGACGGAGCGGCTATGTCGCTGGGTAACGTATCTTCGTTCCTCGACATCTTCATCGAGTACGATCTGGCACACGGCAACATCGACGAGTGTTTTGCACAGGAGTTGATCGACCAATTCGTCATCAAGCTGCGCATGGTACGTCACCTGCGCATGCAATCCTACAACGACATTTTCGCCGGCGACCCCACTTGGGTAACCGAGGCAATCGGCGGCCGTTTCAACGATGGACGCACCAAGGTGACCAAAACCTCGTTCCGTTTCCTGCAAACGCTCTATAACCTCGGTCCTTCGCCCGAACCCAACCTCACGATTCTGTGGAGCCCCGACCTTCCGGAGGGATTCAAAGCATTCTGTGCCAAGGTTTCGGCCGACACCAGTTCGATCCAGTACGAAAACGATGAGTTGATGCGTGAGGTTCGCAACTCGGACGACTACGGTATCGCATGCTGCGTATCGTATCAGGACATCGGTCGTCAGATTCAGTTCTTTGGAGCGCGTACCAACTTGGCCAAAGCCCTGCTGCTGGCGATCAACGAAGGTCGCTGCGAGAACACAGGAACGCTGATGGTCAAGGGAATACCGGCTCTTTCGGAGGGACCACTCCACTTCGAAGAGGTGATGCGCAACTACAAACTCGTGTTGACGGAGATCGCTCGCGTCTATAACGAAGCGATGAACATCATCCACTACATGCACGACAAGTACTACTACGAGAAGGCACAGATGGCATTGATCGACACCGATCCGCGGATCAACCTCGCTTATGGCGTGGCCGGTCTGTCGATCGCACTCGATTCGCTGTCGGCGATCAAATATGCCAAGGTAACACCGCGCCGCAACGAACAAGGACTCACCGATGGCTTTGATATTGTGGGTGATTTCCCCTGCTTCGGCAACAACAACGACCGTGTCGATCACCTCGGTGTCGATCTGGTCTACTTTTTCAGCGAGGAGTTGAAGAAACTGCCGATCTACAAGAATGCACGCCCCACGCTCTCGCTGTTGACCATCACTTCGAACGTCATGTACGGCAAAAAGACCGGTGCTACGCCCGATGGTCGCGCCAAAGGGGTCGCCTTCGCTCCCGGAGCCAACCCCATGCACGGCCGCGACAAGAGCGGTGCGATTGCCTCGCTGGCCTCGGTAGCTAAATTACGCTACCGCGACTCACAAGACGGTATTTCGAACACCTTCTCAATCGTCCCGAAATCGTTGGGCCCGACCGATGAAGAGCGCGTCGAAAACCTCGTGACGATGCTCGATGGTTACTTCACCAAAGGAGCACACCACCTCAACGTCAATGTGTTGAACCGTGCAATGCTGGAAGATGCCATGGAACACCCCGAAAAATATCCGCAACTCACGATCCGTGTTTCGGGCTATGCTGTGAACTTCACCAAACTGAGCCGCGAGCATCAGTTGGAGGTGATCAGCCGCAGTTTCCACGAGCGGATGTAATCGGGTATCACATGCTTCGTGTACACTCTTACGAATCCATGGGAACATTCGACGGGCCGGGTCTCCGGCTCGTCGTTTTCCTCCAAGGCTGCAACTTCCGCTGCCTCTACTGCGCCAATCCCGACACGATCGAGGCGGGTGCAGCGTGCGGCACAGCGACCGAAGCGGCCGAGATCGTCCGCATGGCAGTCGATCAAAAACCGTTTTTCGGACGGCGTGGAGGGGTCACCTTTTCGGGCGGCGAACCCACTTTTCAGGCCGCAGCTCTCGTGCCGATTGTCCGGCAACTCAAAGAGGCGGGGATTCACGTCTGCATAGACACCAACGGTAGCATCTGGAATGAGGCTGTGGAGGAGCTCCTCTCGTTGGTCGATCTGGTGCTGTTGGATGTCAAGCAGGCCAACCCCGAACGACACCACGCGCTTACAGCCCGCGAAAACACGCAGACGCTACGCACCGCCGCATGGCTCGAAGCGCACGCAAAACCGATCTGGTTGCGCTATGTGCTGGTGGCAGGATGGAGCGACGATGAGGCGGACATGCGACTACTGGGCAGCCGATTGGGCGATTATAAGATGATCGAACGGGTGGAGTTACTCCCCTACCACACGCTGGGCGTGCACAAATACGAAGCGATGGGTTTGGAATATCGGTTGCGCGATGTGCGTGAAAACACTCCGGAACAGCTCGACCGTGCGGCCACACTGCTGCGCGAATATTTCAAGTTAGTGGTTGTCAACTAATTCACCCACACCCTGATACAAAAACGAGGAGCCCTTTCACGGAGTTCCTCGTCTGTTATTGGCGGAGATATGGCGACATCCTCCGTACAGATTGCGATGAATCAGATCAATCCCATGCGTTTGCGAGCAAAGGACATGACCCACGCCGGAGCTTGCTGGCGTGCAAGTTGATCGCGCATATAGTCCATGTAGGGTGATACATGGTTGTAGTAGTGTTTCAGCCCTTCGCAGAGCGAATTTTTGCGACAACCGTCCGCTCCCGTTTCGAAACGATGTTTGGGGCACTCTCCGTGGCAGGCGAAGTAGAACTTGCAAGAGAGGCATTCGGCCGGCAGATCATTGCGCTTGGCAAGCCCGAATTCGCGGCGGCGGGACGAGGTGTAGATCTCGGCGAGGGTTGTTTCACAAATATTACCCAATTTGTATTCGGGATAGACGAAGTGATCGCACGAGTAGACATCGCCATTATGCTCTACCACCAATGCATCGCCACAGGTTTCGCCCATCGAGCAGACTCCCGGCTCAACGCCACACCAACCGGCCAGCGTAGCATCGAACATCTGCACATAGGTCTGTCCCACATCCCGCAAAATCCACTCATCAAAAACAGCGCATAGGAAATCGCCGTACCCCTTGGCCGATACCGACCATTCGGCCAACCTCGCCCCTTCGTGCGAGGGGGCGACAATCAACGGACGATGGGCTCCGGCACGGTCAATGACGTGCTCCACAGCGGGGAGAAACTGCATGTAACGACTATGCACCTCATCGCGAAAAAATCGGTAGATCTCCGCACCACGTCCCTCGCACAAGCGGTTAACGACGCTGAGAGTATTATACTCCACGCCCCCATGTTGAAACAGCGCAATGCTGCGCATCACCCGTTCGAAAGTGGGTTGCTGCTGTTTGGTCAGGCGAAACGCATCGTGAATATCTTGCGGGCCGTCGAGCGACACTCCGACCAGAAAATTATGTCCCGCAAATAGATCACACCACGCCTCATCAACAAGTGTTCCATTGGTTTGCAGCGCATTGTCGATCCGCTTGCCATTCGCATATTTACGTTGCAGAGCCATCGCGCGGCGATAGAAGTCGATTCCCAGCAATAACGGTTCGCCGCCATGCCAACAAAACTGTACCTGATCGACCTCATTAGCCTCGATATATTGACGGATGTAGCGTTCGAGCAACTCATCACTCATCACCGCCTGCCGACCACCGTACTGCACCGCCTTATCAAGATAGTAACAGTAGTGACAGTCGAGATTACAGGTCGAACCGGCCGGTTTGAGCATCGTTGAGAAGGCTTTTGGCCGCACCTGCTTCTCCGCATCGCGAAATGTGAAAATTTTTTTTTGCGTCATATTTCAACAAAAGTAGTACAAAACGATTCTTTTTCCTAAAATGCGATTTTTAAAAATACAAAGTCCGTTTTTAATTTTATTCAAAACTAAAAACGGACTTCAATCAGATAACCACAGCCATCGACAGCACGATTTTTGACAAAATGGGTGGGGTTCACCTCCGTTTCGGCGAAAAGTTCGCTACTTTTTGTTATAGGTATTCATCGTCATCGGGACACCGACCGTAACAAACGAGCGGATGGCATCGACAAAGAGTTGCAGCCGTTCGTTCATCGCGACACGCTCTTCGATCGACCATTGTCCCAAGACGTAATCAACCTGATGGCCACGCGCAAAGTCGCCGCCAACACCGAAACGCATGCGTGCATACTCCTCCGTACCGAGCATTTCGGCTATATTTTTCAGACCGTTGTGCCCTCCGGCACTCCCTTTGGGGCGCATACGCAACGTACCGAACGGCAGTGCTATGTCGTCCGAAATGACGAGCAGGTTCTCCGGTGCGATCTTCTCGGCATCGACCCAATAACGCACCGCCTTACCCGACAGATTCATATAAGTCGAGGGTTTCAGCAGCACCAAGGTACGACCTTTGTACTTCACTTCGGCCACATCGCCATAACGGGCTGTGGTAAAAACAGCATTGGATGCCTCTGCAAGGGCATCCAACACTTTAAATCCGATGTTGTGACGGGTATCGGCATATTCGGAGCCGATATTCCCCAACCCAACAATGAGGTATTTCATACGTTATGACTATTTAGCAGCCTCGGCACCGCGCGAAGCACGGGTTACACGAACAGCGCATACTGCCGTTGTAGCAGGAGTAACGAATTTCAGGTTCTCGAACTTCAAATCACCTACGAAAGTAGTCTGACCTACACCCAGCGGCGTTACGTCTACAACGATCTCATCGGGCAGGTTCTCAACCGTTGCGCTGACAACGAGTTTACGAGCCGACAACACCAGTTTACCACCCGTCTTCACACCCTCGGCGTTACCGGTCAGACGAACGGGAATAGCGATCGAAACGGGTTTACCGGCAGCGATGCGGTAGAAATCGAGGTGAAGGATCTCCTCACGAATGGGGTGGAACTGAGCCTCACGCAATACGGCCAACTCTTTTTTACCTTCGAAATCGAACTCAACAATGTACGAATTCGGGGTGTAGATCAACGGTTTGATCTCGCGCGGATCCACCGAGAAGTTTGCAGTTTCGCCATTACCACACAATACGCAGGGGATCATGCTCTCACGACGAACAGCCTTAGCGGCTTTCTTGCCAAACGCCTCGCGTTTTACGGCTTTTACGGATACGGTTTTCATACTAATTAATTTGTTTTTAATGTGTTACCACCGACGGCTCTCAACGCGCTCACAACGGATCGCGTCCCAATTCCGTCTGTTATTGGTGCAAAGATAGGCAATTTTTCAAAAATCACCGCGCAAAATGCAAAATTCGAAGCTAATTCGCTCAAAAAAACGGTGTTTGCGTATTGGTATGCGGAAAACCGCTCCAAAAATTCGGCTGCCGCAACCTTGCGTCCAAAGCGAATAGGGTCAAATTCTTACGAATTACGCCCACGCAATTTGCACTCCCATGCCCACGCCGAAGCGAGTGTCTGGTCGAGCGTCCGTTCGGCTTTCCATCCCAACTCATTGTTAGCTTTCGAGGGATCGGCCCAGATCGCAATGATGTCGCCGGCACGCCGACCGACTATTTTATAGTTGAGTTTGAGGCCGTTGACCTTTTCAAACTCATGCACCAGTTCGAGCACCGAAACTCCGCGCCCCGTACCGATGTTGAATACCTCGTAACGCTCCTTATTCTGCGCCTCAATCATGCGCGCTATGGCTTTAACATGGGCCTTGGCGAGGTCTACAACGTCAATATAGTCGCGAATATTCGATCCGTCGGGGGTCGGGTAGTCATTGCCGAAGATCGACAGGCATTCGCGCAATCCGGCCGCTGTCTGTGTCACATAGGGGACCAAGTTCTGGGGTACACCGCGCGGAAGTTCGCCGATCTGCGCCGTAGGATGTGCACCGATCGGATTGAAATAACGCAAGGCGATCCCTTTCAATCCGTCATAAGCAGCGACCGAGTCGCGCAAAATATCTTCACACATCTGCTTGGTATTCCCATAGGGCGAAGTGGCCGGTTTTCGCGGTGTTTGTTCGGTCACCGGTTGCTTGTCGGGTTCACCATAGACGGTACACGAAGACGAAAAGACGATATTATGACGGCCGAATTCGTGCATCAATCCGATCACGTTCATGAACGAAGTGAGGTTGTTCTGATAGTACATAAGCGGCTTTTCGACCGATTCACCAACCGCTTTCGAGGCGGCAAAATGGATCACCGAGTCAAAATCATACGTTTCAAAGACTTTGCGGAAAGCTTCGCGATCGCAACAATCGACCTTGACAAAGGGAATATCAACGCCTGTGATTTTACGCACGCCTTCGACCGCATTCATGTCGCTATTCGAGAGGTTATCGACGATCACCACATCGTAACCGGCATTGATAAGCTCAACGGTTGTGTGCGAACCGATATAACCGGCTCCACCACTGACCAAAACACACGATTTTTTCATCCTGCTTGAAATTTTATATGGAGTTACAAAGATAGAAAAAAAGAATGAATAGTGGATAACCACGCTCAAATAATGACCACACGGCGACACTCCGCACAAACCGTCCGGCAGGATGATCGCCCCCACACAGCGACAAAAAAGCGGCGGGACGCAATCACTGCGCCCCGCCAGACAAGGAGTAATGGGATAAAAATGTTAACTAAAAAACAACTTCTAAAGATGAAGATTCCTACTTAAATCCTTGTCCTTTGCTTTGTGTTATTTCTTGATGATTACAGGAACATTGACCGAACGATCTCCGAATTGATACTTGTAAGTCACCTTCACAAGCACCTCTTGCGGATTGAGCAACGTCAAGCTCGGATCGAGAGTCGTGGTCAGTACACCATTTGCGTTCACCGAGAACTTGGTTTTGTCAAGCGTACCCAGCGACGACTCCACAATTTCGTAGGTAGCCGAGCCGGTCAAAGCTGCTTTCAGGTCAGCATCAAGCCCCTGTGCCTCACCACTCTTGAAGATGTTTTTGTTAGCCGAGCCACTAACGGTCTCTTTCATCGTCATCGATGCTACAACATCGGCTGTCAATGTACCGCTGGTAAGCGAGATCGAAGCCTTGGTCGAAGCCAGCGTAATAGAGGCAGCTACCGGATCATTGATCTTCACATCGAACTTCTGTTCATCAAGAAGAGTACCATCTTGTGCTTGGAGCTGAACCGTTACGTTTACTACGAGTTTGTTCCAAGTACCCCACACCAATTTGTTGTTGGTGATCACCGGTTTGGTTCCGGCAAATGTTCCAAACTGGGTATTGTCAAGCGAGTAAACAATCTTGGTATTGGCGATTGTTCCGGTGTAAGAGTAAGCACCATCCAACAGTTTGTCAACCACGCTGAACGTAGACGCAGTCGGGAACTTAGTGATAGCAAGAGCCTTACCATCTGCTGCATCGAAGAAGTTAGTCACCTTCGTCAGTTTTGCGTTGGCATCGGTCAGCGTTACGCCTGCGGTCTTGAATGTTACAGTCAAGCCGGTCAGTTTGGCATCCGTCAATACAAGACTCGGTTTGTAAGCCGTTCCATAGACAGCATCGGCATCGAATACCACGTCAAGATTAACCCCATTGATTGCAAGCGTTGCCTTGCCGTTCTTCGTAATTGCAGCCGTTGCGCCATTGATCGCAGCTACGAACTCATTCTTATCGGCAAATGCCGGTTTGTAAGAGTCGGTCCAAATGCTCTCGGCATACTTCGACACCAGTTCGAAGATACGAGCCACACCTGCATAAGCGAATTCTTTGGCAGGAATCGTCACCTCAGGAAGAGCAGGCATACCCGCTACGGTTACAGGAATCGTAATCGTTACGGTGTTGTTGTCAGCAAGAGTGTAGACGGCAACTATGGTGTAAACACCACCCACCTTCAAATCTCCGGTGATCGTTGCAGTGATCTTCTGCACATCGCTATCGGCAGAGGGTGTAGAGGCTTTGGCCAATGTAGCCGAGAAGGGAGCTGTAACGCCCTGAGGAGCAGCAACAGTGACAACCGGAGAGGTCAACGCATTGAATATAGCGGCCGAAATCTTACCACTTTCGAGCGTTACGGGAGCTGCCGTGTAGACATTGCGTGATGTAGCATCGGATTTGGCAATCGCATATTTCCACGCCAACGTTGCATTGGTCGTAGCAGCCACCGGCGTATCATTACCGATTACCGTGATGCGCTGTTTTGCATAAAGCTTATCCATCGCATCTTGGCCATCCACGGTCACACGAACCCCTAAATTACCGGAAGTGATCACATCGCCAATCAGATCGGTGTCCGATGTTTTAATCTTTGCGGTAGTATTCGTCAACGTATAGTTGGCTGGATGCGCAGAAACAGACGTACCCGGATTGAATGTAGGTTGGAAAGTCACGCCCATCCACCGGTCAGCAATCGCTTCGTAGGTCGTTCCCTCTTTGTAGTACACACCGAAACCATCGAAGAAATTAACGGTTTTCGTATCAGAATAGGGCAATCTGGTTTCATAGAAAGAGTTATTATCCCCCAATTCGGTATAGGTATTATCCGCATTTTTAACAGCAACAACAATATGAGAAGCCACATTGCCGCCAGGCCCAGGCTCCATGCCCGTAAACGCCGAGGTGAAGTCGATACCTTGTGCATCTTTCGCACCATCCATCTTCACGTTGAGCGCAAAGGCCAACGTATTGACGATTGAATGATCCGCAATAAACCGATAGTTAGTTTCGGCAACGACCGTAAATTTACCGGTGGTTGCATCAGCATTTTTCACCTCGGTGATCTTCAACAGGTTTGCATCGGCACGGGTAAGTTTCTCTGCCACAAACTGCACATTGGTCGTGGTCATTTGTGTAGCCAACGCGGCAGGCGACACCCGGTAGGTAACCTCAATCACCTGCGGCTTTTTATCGGTTGCATAGATTCTATCACCAGCAGCGTTGACAAAATAGTCGGCAGCTTTTACCACAATCGCATTGTACTCTACCTCGCCCAACGATGTCGGAACCCATACGAGCGACTGAATGCGGCCTTCGAGAGCAGCAATCTGACCCGCCAGTTTGGTGATCGTTTCGGTGTAAGTGCCGAACTTGGTATTCAAGTCTTCGATTTTGAGATAGCTCTCTTTGTTGCTGGCAACCGCATCGTCAATCATCTTGTTGATGTTCTCAACCAACGACTTTTGAGCATCGCCAATCTGCGCGTTGATCGCAGCGATCGCAGCACTCGACGAAGCCGATTTGAAGGCATCACCCTTCATATACTCAACCATATACTTCTCGAAATCCTTACCCAACCAAGTGTTGATTGAAGCACGGAAAGCTCCGTTCTCATCGGCCAAAGCCGTAGCCATAGAGGCCTTGATAGCATCCATCTGCGTGCTATTCAATGTCCATTGACCCAACTTGGTCGCGATGTCGGCCAACACCTTGCTTTGGAATTTGGCATAGGCATCATCGGTGGCAATCATCGAGTTGAAGATCGCCTTAATATCAGCCTCTTTGAGCGTGTTTGCCGAAATCAGGTCTTTCACCTGCTGGGCATTCTGATACCCATAACCGGCAATCAGTGCTTTAATCTGATCGCTGGTGAGGAAGTTTTTGATATCGTCTTTGCTGGCAACCTTGGCAGCGGTCAGCGCAGCATCGAACTTGGTCTGGAAATCGGATGTTTTCAGGAATGCTCCGTGATCGATCGCTTCAAGTTTAGTGATCGAGCTTTGCATCGCTGTCAGATCGGTCTTCAAGGCCACTTTGCCCGTCAAATCGTCGAGCTTCTTGTTGATGTCGTCGATGTCGCCATCGTAGTCTTTACAACCGACACCGGTCAGCATCGCTCCCGTAAGGAACAACGCCACAAGTTTACTAAATAAGTTGTTTTTCATAGTAGAAATTTAATTAATAGAGAGTGTTTTTTTTCTTTTTTTATTTGTGTTTAAAATCTCTT
>CAYOKU010000072.1:0-12729 GCA_964404645.1 uncultured Alistipes sp. | reverse complement strand
GTTGGTCGATGCAGACTCCGGAGAAGAGATAGCAGTGGCCGTAAAACATTATCAGCGATGGTTTAAGGGGCATTATTGCGATGCTCCCCAATCCCAATTCCGGCAACATCCGGCAGATTATATCGAAAGTTTCGAACATGCCGTACAACAAGTCGTATCACAATGCCCCGACCCTAAATCAATACGAGCCTTGGCGATCGACTCCACGGCCAGCACCCCTTGTTTAGTAGATCAAACGCTTACGCCACTTTCGTTAATAAAAGGGTTCGAAAATAATCCGGATGCTATGTTCGTTTTATGGAAAGACCATACCGCATTCAAAGAGGCCGAGGAGATCACCTCAATGTGCATGGCAAGTCCGATCAACTATGCATGTCAATCAGGCAATCACTACTCTGCAGAGTGTTTCTGGGCCAAAGTATTGCATCTCATACGCAACAACCCGAAATTACAACAACAAGCATGGCTTGCGTTGGAGTTATGCGACTATATTCCAGCCCTATTGACAGGATGCAAAAGCGGGAACAACCTTCGCGCCGGACATTGTGTTGCCGGATCGAAACATCTTTGGTCGGCTCGTTGGGAGGGTTATCCGCCCACACCGTTTTTCGAAACGCTCGATCCTTCACTTTCACAACTGGTTGCACACATGCCGCAAGAGCACTACGCATGCACACAAAAGGCGGGTTACTTACACACCGAATGGGCAGATAGATTGGGACTTACAGAGGGAATCCCGATCGGAGTTGGTAATATAGATTCACATTCGGGTGCCGTAGGAGCCGGCATTGGGCACCGAACCATGGTACTGAATTTCGGAACATCGGCCTGTTACATGGCTGTAATGCCGACCGAAACGATCGAAGATCGTTTCATCGAAGGGATCTTCGGGCAGGTAGACGGTTCAATTCTATCGGGACAAGTCGGGTTCGAAGCCGGACTATCCGCTTTCGGTGATCTATATGCATGGTTTAAGCGACTGCTGTTGTGGCCAATGCAAAATATGATCGCAACCGATCCCGAAAATAAAGATCTTCGTCAAACAATGGAGCATGCAGCAGATGGGCTTCTTGATGCGCTGGCACAAGCTGCCGCAAAACTTCCAATACGCGAAGATACTCCGCTGGCCACCGACTATCTGAATGGCCGCCGCTCGCCGTTGCCCTGCGACACATTACGAGGGACGATCACGGGACTTTCGCTCGCCAGCTCCGCACCCGAACTCTACTATGCACTGGTAGAGGCTACGGCATTTGCCACTCGCGCCATCATCGACCACTTGAAGCAAGGTGGTGTCGAAATTGACCGGTTGATCGGCATCGGTGGCATCTCCCAAAAATCGCCGTTTGTCATGCAACTCATAGCCGATGTGACCGGCATGGAGATCTGCATAGCCAACAGCCGCCATGCGTGCGCGTTGGGATCGGTGATTCACGCCGCAGTTGTAGCCGGCATTTACCCTTCGGTCGAAATTGCACAGCAGACGCTGGCCGCTCGCATATCGCAAAAATACAAGCCCGATATTTCGAAATCGAAAATTCTAACACTCCGCTACACACGCTACCGAGAATTAGGCGGCCTTACGCAATCATCCACACCTATCCGATAACCTTAAAAACGACCAATGACACAACTAATGAACCCAACTCGGCGTCGCGGGTATATCGTTGCAACGATCTTCATCGCAATTATCTGCAACTACCTCGATCGCCAACTACTGTCGATTCTCAAACCCGAAATACTGACCCATTTCAATATTGGCGACATTGAATATGCATGGATTGTCAACGTTTTTTTGATCTGTTATGCCATTATGTATCCGATATCGGGGGCTTTGGTTGATCGCTTCGGCCCCAAAAAAGTGATGTTTGGCGGTATCATAGCTTGGTCGCTGGCTTGTATCGGTGGTGGTTTATCGCACGATGTCGTGCAATTCACCATCTGCCGCGGTATTCTCGGACTGGCCGAGCCTACAATTTTTGCAGGGCAGATTATTGCCGTTACTGTCTGGTTCGAGAAACGTCATCGTGCCACAGCCAACAGCCTCTGTACGGCCGGTGGCTCACTCGGCACAGTTATCGCTCCGTTGGTCATCGCATGGTTAGCACGCTCTCTTGCGTGGAATGAGGTCTTCGTTGTTGCCGGAGCAGCCGGCTTGATCATCGCCCTACTGTGGTTGATCATCTATCGCAATCCGCCACATGAGATCACTCGCATGACGATGGATAACAACGACCAAGGTTTGAGCACCGACACCCTATCCGCCTTTTCGTGGGGTCAACTCTGGAAAACACGATCATTGTGGGGATGCTTGCTGATTCGCCTCATCAGCGATCCCGTATGGTATTTTTGCTGTTTCTGGCTACCAAGCTATCTGCGCGGCATGGGTGAAACCCAAGGCCTCTCACAACAAGCCACACTCGATATGATTCAATACATCGGCGGTATTCCATTTCTATTCGGAGCAATTGGCGGAGTATTATCATCGGTTTGGTCTGACAAACTGGTACGCCGCGGCATGCCGGCACTCAAAGCTCGCAAAACAATGATGATCTCGTTAGTATGCATCGCTCCACTCTGCATGCTCACCCCCTTCGTCAGCGAATGGGCTACTGTTCCATTCGATCTTCGCATTGGAGTAGTAATCGCGATATTCAGTCTGGTTGCCATCCTATGTTTGAGTTGGCTCTACACCATCTGCGTCGTCATAGCCGAAGCATTCCCCGTACACAATGTGGCGAGCGTTGTCGGTATTACATGTGGAGCCGGTGCCATCGGCGGAGCCGTATTCAACCTCTTTGTCGGTTCTCTTCTCCATTCGATGGGCAACCTGCTCTTTGCCGTCATGGGCACTCTTCACCTAATTGCCGCGGTAATTCTCTGGAAAATGGTACGGCGCGAAACTCCACCACAAGAGGAGATAAAATCAACAATCTAAACTATTAAAGATATGGAAACCACAAAAAAAACCATTCACGAAACTGCACGCGAAATACCGGTACGTGCCGAAGTTGATATTTTAATCATCGGCGGCGGCCCTGCCGGCATCATGGCAGCGGAAGCCGCATCGGGCAAAGGGCTGAAAGTCATGTTACTCGAAACACGCGGATTTTTAGGAGGAAATCTCACAACCGGACTACCGATTCTCAGTTTTCTGGGGCGCAAAGGCAATCAGATCATCAAAGGTCTTCCACAACGGTTCGTAGACCGATTGCGTGCACGAGGTGCAGCCACAAACCACCGAGCATGTCCGCTGCATGTGAGTTTGACAATGATTGATCCCGAATTGTCCAAAACACTCGCTTTGGAGATCATGCAAGAGAACGGAGTCGAAGTGTTGATGTATGTCTTCTGCGCGGACGTTATCAAAGAGGGCAAAGATGTGAAAGGGGTTATCATCGACAGCAAGGCAGGTCGCGAGGCGATCCTTGCCCGCACCGTAATCGACTGCACAGGAGATGGCGATGTGGCATTTCGTGCCGGCGCATCGTGCGAAAAGGGGGACAGCAACGGAGGAATGCAGCCGCCGACATTGATGTTCTGCATGAAGGGAGTCGATGTGAAACGATTGCGCGAATCAATCGCCGACCACCCCGAAATCTACGACATGGACATTATCCCCAATGAATTTTTCCGCAAAGAGGCTAATTTCACGATGGTTGGCATGCGCGGATTAATCGAGAAAGCACGCGCCGAAGGGTTAGAGATACCCGTTGACCGAACCATTATCATGACGGGGATTGCGGCTGATGAGATGTGGATCAATATGTCGCGTGTGAGCGGTGTGGATGCGACCGATCCGGCAAGCTATACCTACGGAGAGATCGTGGCCCGCAAACAAAATGAGCAGGTGGCCACATACCTCAAAAAGTATATGCCGGGGTTCGAGAATGCATGGGTTGAGAAATCCGCCGCGTTTCTCGGAATCCGCGAAAGCCGTCGCGTGGTAGGTGAATATATGCTTACCGACCAAGACATTTTGGCTTGTCGCCGTTTTGACGATGCGATCGCCGTTGCCAGCTATCCGGTAGACATACACCATGCACAAGGCGGTGATTGCACGCTCTATTGGTGCGAAGACTGTTACGACATTCCCTACCGTTGCTTGGTTCCGTCAGGCATCGGTAACCTGCTTGTGGCCGGACGTTGTGCCTCCATGACACACGAAGCGATGGGATCAACCCGTGTAATGTCCACCTGCATGGCTATGGGTGAAGCGGCCGGAAAAGCAGCACAAATAGCTCTGCTTGATGGAGTAGCTCCGGCTGTGGTTGATGTAAAAAAAGTACAGCAGGCTCTGCGTGACGAAGGCGCATATCTGCGAAATTAGAAGTAAAAAAACAGGGATCGTCATGCGAATTATCCGACATATTCCACTCCTGCTATCTCTCTTCTGGGCACTTTTCACGAGTGCCCAGAACATCCGGTCTGAATTTGCCGCTAATCCGAACAAAGCCGGCGGTGTCTACTACATCTACACCCCTGATTCGCTCTCGGCAACGCCTGCTCCCAGAGGTTATCAACCGGTTTACATCAGCCATTACGGTCGTCATGGCTCCCGCTGGTTGTTGCACGACAACGAATACGAGCAGGTGATGCAGGCCTTCGATGAGGCAGCAAAAGCGGGAGCACTCTCGGATCACGGGGAGGAGGTTCGAGAGCGAATTGGGCTGATATACAACGATGGGATTGATCGCGCCGGAGACTTGACACCTTTGGGAGTGGCACAACATCGCGGGATTGCCGAGCGTATGTATGCGGCCTATCCCGATCTCTTTGCCGGAAATGCCGTCATTGAGGCTCAATCAACCATTGTAGTGCGTTGCGTGATGAGCATGGCCGCATTCAGTGAACGACTCAAAGAGCTTAATCCCACGTTGCAGATACACCGCACAGCAGGAAACAGGACAACACGCTATCTCAATTTTTTCTGCAAACTTCCCAAAAATCCGGTTTGCAGTCAATACCTCGACTTTATCGCCGAGGGTAGCTGGCGCAAAGAGTTAGATCAATATGCCGAAACCCATATTTCACCCGACCGACTCCTCTCCGAACTCTTCTCCGATGCAGAGTATGCCCGTAAAATTGATGGTCGCAACTTGATGCTGAAACTCTTCAACATGGCACGCAGTCTACAAAACATCGAAATCAACGTGTCATTATATGATCTGTTTACTGCGGATGAGATCTATTGGATGAGCGTGCTGGATAATTACGAGTACTACGTAACACGCGGGCCGTCCCCACTCAACTGCGGCTATCCGAGCCACTACGCCAAACTTCTACTAAACGATCTGCTCGTTCGAGCCGATCACGCTCTGGCTCACCATGAGCCCGCAGCCGATCTGCGATTCGGGCACGATGGTAACATCATGGCATTCGTACCGTTGCTGCAATTGGAGGGGTGGAATGGTGTCTATGACGATCCGCAACAAATCGCCGAAAAATGGCCAGTCTATCAGCTCTCTCCAATGGCCGCTAATATTCAATTTGTCTTCTATGGCAGTAAATCGAGCAAAGAGATACTGGTAAAGATCCTTCTCAACGAACGCGAGACACGAATTCCAATTCGAAGTGTCACAGGCCCCTACTACCGATGGTCAGATGTCAGAAAATTCTATCGCGACAAATTGGATCAATGAGTTCGCGAATCAACCGATGCTCCCCACTTTAACTCTCCACGGAGCACTCCGAGCTGATCTGCGCAACCGTTGCCCCGACATAGGCAATCAGATCGGTCGGCGCGATCCGGAGTTGAAGGCCTCGCACACCGGCACTGATATAGATCTGCGGATGCTCCTCGACACTTTGATGTACAAAGGTCGGGTATCGTTTTTTCATACCGATCGGCGAACAACCACCGCGGATGTATCCGGTCACCGATAGAAGTTCTTTCATCGGAATCAGATCGACTTTTTTGTTTCCCGACACCTTGGCGGCCGCTTTCAGATCAACCTCATGGTGTCCGGGGACAACACAGACCAAAAAACCCGAACGATCACCCTTCAAAACCAACGTTTTGAAGACACATTCGATCTCTTCGCCCAACTGCTCGGCCACATGTGTTGCCGCCAGATGTTCCTCGTCTACCGCATAAGGAACCAGTTCGTATTTGATCTTGGCACGATCAAGCAATCGAGCAGCGTTCGTCTTTTCTATTTTCACACGATCCATATATTGTTCTCTACTTCTCAATAAATACCGCAAAAGTAATCGTTTTTAGAGGAATTTCAGTAAAAATGGTTATTTTTGGCGGATATGTGGCATAAGATCGGCATACTACTTCTGATCGGTTTGCTCTCGGTCATAGCGGCTGAGGCCCAATCGACACGCGTTCGCGGACGGGTTACCGATGCTGCGGATGGCAAACCGTTGCAGTTCGTCAGTGTCGTATTCAAAGGCACAACAACCGGCATCACCACCGATGAACAGGGCATCTATGCGTTGGAGATCCGCGACACAACAAGCCGCATAGAGGCCTCAATCATCGGCTATGCTTCGCAAACGAAGCACGTCACCGCAGGAGCGTTCAACAACATCGATTTCGCCCTCGAATTTATTGATTTCGGGATTGCCCAAGTTGTCATTACCCCAGGTGAAAACCCGGCACATCCGATTCTGGCCGGAGTAATTCGCAACAAAACACACAACGATCCCGACCGTTACGACCGATACAGTTGTCGCACATACACCAAAATGGAGCTGGATCTGACCAACATCAAGCCCCAATTTCGCAGCAAACGGCTACAACGCAACTTCGGATTCGTCTTCAATTATGTAGACACATCGGCACTCACCGGGCAAGCCTATTTACCGGCAATGATCTCCGAATCGACAGCCGACCTCTATCGGAGCAAAACTCCGGCTTTTAAACGGGAGGTGATTCGCGCCAGTCGCATCTCGGGCGTTGATGACAATTTTGCCATCGCTCAATTCACCGGAGGCTTGCACGGCGATGTAAACTTCTACGATAACTTCATCGACCTCTTCAACGTCCGTTTTGCCTCACCGCTGGCCGATGGCGGGCAGGCTTTCTACAACTACTTTCTCGTGGACAGCCTGACGGTCGATGGCCGCAAAACCTATAAAATCCGTTTCCATCCCAAACGTATGACCTCCCCCGTACTCGATGGAGAGATACTGATCGACTCGGCAAGCTATGCGTTGCGATCGGCCGCAGCGCGAATGCCAAAAGGCGTCAATGTCAATTGGATCAAGCACCTACGGCTTGATAACGAGAATTTGCCGACAGCCGAAGGCCGTTGGTTCCGTTCGCGCGACCGCATATCGGCCGAATTCTCAATCGCCACCGCTGACTCGGCAAAAACAACCTCGTTTATCGGAACTCGCGAAGTGGTCTACTCCGACATACGCATCGACACACCGCTACCTGCGGAGATTCTGCGGATGGACAACCATGTCATCACAACCGAACAGCCTCCACATACCGATGAAGCCTATTGGGCAAAAAACCGCCCCTACGCATTGAGCGAAAAGGAGCAAGGAATCTATGCCATGGTCGATTCGGTACAACAGGTTCCGCTCTATCGCAACATCTATACCTTCATCAACACGCTGATTGTCGGTTACTGGAATACGAAATATATCGGCATTGGGCCTTATTATAAAATGGCCAGTTTCAACCGGTTGGAGGGCTTCCGCATGCAGTTGGGCATGCGCACAACCACCGAAGTTAGTCGTCGAATTCGTCTGGGCGGTTATGTTGCCTTCGGCACACGCGATGAAGATGTAAAGGGGGGCGGAAGTATTGAGCTGGCATTCAGTCGGCGGTTAACACGCAAGCTGACACTCTCCGCACGGCACGATGTCATGCAGTTAGGAGCCGGACAGAATGCGCTTACCGAGAGCAACTTATTAAGTTCAATACTCTCGCGTGGCGATCAGCGCATGTCGATGGTTGACCGTGGCGAAGCACTCTATGAACACGAATGGCGACAAGGGATCACCACTTTTCTCGGCGGTCGTCTGCAACGAATCGAGGCCAATCGCTATGTGCAGATGGTGCGACCGGACAGCATTCGCATAGGAACGGTATCAGATGCCGTACTACTGATCGGAGCACGCTTCTCAAAAGATGAAACTACCTACCGCATGCCCTTCGATAAGCAGTACATGGGAACGTCTTACCCGATTTTGTCGTTGGGCTTTGCTGCCGGAATTCCCGATCTGGTGGGTGGCAGTTACGAATACTACCGATTCGAGGCAAGCCTACACTATCGCGCCGAACTTCCTCCGATCGGCTACTCCGCGATCACACTACAAGGAGGACATATCGTGGGACATGTCCCCTACCTATTACTCAAACTGCACGAAGGCAACGGAACCTATTTCTACGATCCTTATGCCTTTTCATGCATGAACTATTACGAATTTGCCTCCGACAGTTGGGCGGCATGGTTCTACGAGCACCATTTCAACGGCATCATACTGGGACGAATTCCACTTATCAAAAAGTTGAAATGGCGAGAAGTGTTGGTCTGCAAAGGTGTCTGGGGAACGCTGTCGGAGAGAAACAATGGCTCACTTGCCCACTCACAAGCCCCGCTGCTCTTTCCGATCGGGATGCGTTCGGTCAACGATCCCTATGTTGAGATGGGATTCGGCGTAGAGAATATTTTCAGGCTCTTTCGGGTCGATTGCATCTGGCGACTGACACACCGCACGCCCGTTCTGGGACAAAAGATTGATAATTTTGCGGTAAACCTGAGCATGAAACTAAAATTTTAAAACGGCTAAATTCGCCGTTTTTTCGTATATTTGCCCTTCGTAAAAATCACACAACAATGATAAAGGCAGCCCTATTCGACATGGACGGCACGCTGGTAGCCAATACACCGGTACATATCCGCGCTTTCGAGATCTTCTGCACACGTTACGGCGTAACAGATTGGAAAGAGAAACTCAACAATGCTTTCGGCATGGGAAACGAAGATATTCTGCGCGCAATTCTTCCCGAAACGTTGATTCGAGAGCGGGGTGTACAAGCTTTGGGGGAGGAGAAAGAGGCGATATACCGCGAAATATACGCACCCGAAATTCATCCGGTAGAGGGGCTTGTCACGTTGCTTGAAAAGCTCAAAAAAAGAGGAATTCGCTGCGCCGTCGGTACATCGGGTTGCACGGCTAACATCGACTTCGTACTGAACCGATGCGCCATTGAGCCCTATTTTGAAGTGAAAATCAGCGGCGATCAGGTCGCCCGTTGCAAACCCGATCCGGAGATCTACCAAACGGCAGCCGCCGCTCTGGGCGTTGCGCCATCGGAGTGTGTGGTTTTTGAGGATGCCAAAGCCGGCATCGAGGCAGCTCACCGTTTCGGAGCAGCACAAGTCATCGCACTGGCCACAACTCTACCGCGCGAGATCCTCGAACGCGACACTCCGGCAGACCGCATCATTGACTCGTTCGCCGACATTACCGACATGGATATTCTGTAACGAATTCGATTCAAATCACATACGACATTATGCTTCGAAGTATAGGTACAATCGGTCTGCTGATTATCTCCAATGCGTTTATGACGCTGGCATGGTACGGACATATCGCCTTTAAATCAAAACTCGAACGATTCGGGATAATGGCCATTATTCTGCTCAGCTGGGGCATTGCGCTGTTCGAATACTGTTTTCAAGTTCCGGCCAATCGGATCGGCAGCACACAATTCGGCGGCCCTTTTTCGATCTGGGAACTCAAAGTAATACAAGAGGTTGTATCACTCAGTGTATTCACAATCTTCGCATTATTTTTCATGAAATCAGACACCCTGCGTTGGAATCATCTGGCCGGTTTTCTCTGCCTGATAGCCGCCGTATATTTCATCTTCCGGAAATAACGCATACGCGGGGTATCGCAACAGAAACATCACAATATAGGATCTGAACTTCAAAGCTATCCATAACAAAAAACAAGCAACTTGACGAAATACAGACTCATCAAACTGCTCATAATAATCTTTAATCAATAAATTGAGATCGCTTCACAAGTTCATTTTGCCATTATATCTTATTTCATAAAGGCTTTAACGACCATAATTTCGCGGCCGGAGGTATTTTCGATCCGATAGGATTGTGCATCGGCCGATACAACGAGCGTTTCAGCATAATTGAGGTGGAACCGCAGCCCCTCAACGGTAATGACTTCGGCACTATCGCCTTCGACCAAGTTGAGCACATGACATTTCCCGTCCGTTGCGACATCCACCGAAGTAGATATCACATAGCGATGTACGTCGTACGAATGATCCGCATGTGTCGGCAGATGCCACAACTCCCAATCCGGCCCCTTTTCAAGCAACACGGGGTGCGCAATCAGTTCTCGTTTTACGGCATCACCCTTGCGATCGAAACAGAGATTCTCCATAGCACGACGAATATTCAGCGGTCGCGGTTTTCCGTCAAGATCCAGAGCCAGCCAATCATACATCTTGAATGTAAAGATATAGGGCGTAGTACTGATCTCCAACACCAGATTATTGCGACCCGAACTGTGAAGTGTCCCCGGAGGAATCAGATACAATGCGTGTTTTACCGACGGCTCGGCATTTACATAACGAGCAACATCCAGCGGTGTGCCCTGCTGCAAACTCTTCGTCAATGCTTGTTCAAATTTTTCGGGTTCGATCTCCTCCTTAAATCCAAGATAAACCTCGGCTTCGGGGCGGGTGTCAAGCACATAATAGGTCTCCTCCTGCGTCAATACCTCTCCAAAATTCCGGCGAATATAATCGCGCTGCGGATGACATTGAATCGAGAGATTTCCGCCCTCAAAGTTATCGAGATAATCCATACGAATGGGGAACTCGTCCCCAAATGTGCGGTAGCAGTTCTCGCCGACAACCTGTTTCCCTGCGGCGAACATCAATAGATCAAACGACACTTCGAGCATTACACGATCGCTGCTAAAAATCAGGCCATTCTCCGGAACAATCAATTCGAAGGACCATGCGTAGTTAGGCACATTGTGGGGTAGCGCATGGATGTGCTCCCGAATCCATTGTCCACCCCACGCCCCGGGCTCGAACCACGGTCTAACTCGGAAACAGCTCTGCGAGAGCTGCGTAAGGCCATCTCGCAAATCTGCTCCATAAATCCAAGTAATCTGGGTTTCGCGTTGCCCGTCCACAAAAATATCCACTCCGGACAGCAACTCTTTTTTGTGACGATTCAACACCACCCAATCGACAAAATAGAATCGTTTATACATTTTCTTGGGAGCATCGGAAGTTGCCGCGCCCAAATTGGTGATGCCGCCTCCGCGCGCGCGAAATTGAATCTCGTTTTTGGGAATATCAATATAGATCAGCGTGCCCTCCCACCCCGCGAGAGCCGCACCTGTACCGATCAGAATATTCATACCCGCCGCAGGATCGGGCTTGATCGCCGCCAACTTTTCCGTATCGAAAAAATCGGCAAGGCGAAGCGATGTGCGAAATCCGAAAATCGGATCGTCACCCCCCAAATAGGGTGCAATCTTGCAATCAATCTGTTCGCAAGAGAGCAGAGCGGCATCCGCTCGCCACCACACGGGAGTTATTCCGAGGGTTTCGAGAGCTGCGGATAACGCTTGGCTGAATCCATCGTAATCAACGCCGACATAACCGTCGATAATCACCTGTCGGCAATTTGCTATGCTGCGCGCCAACGAGTTGTAATCGCAGAAAATTTTTCCACTGCCCAAATCATAACTGGGATAGATATCATACCCTTCCATCCTCTGTTTCTCAACGGGAAGTGTGTTTTGTGTTGTTTTTCGTGTAACAGACATATCTTTGTAATTATAAAAAAAGCGAGGCGGCTCCAATCATAGCCGCTCGATCCATCAAGGAGGAGATTCGAGTTTCAACAGTCCGGCCATCGGCTGCAAATCGGGCATTGAGGGCAGATTCGAAAAGCGGATAGGCTCGTGCAATATTGCCACCCAAGAGCAAGGTTCTGGCTTCAAATCGGTCAAGCATCGGCCCAACAAAACAGGCCAGACGCGAACCATACTCATCGAAAAGTCGCTGTACACGTGGGTCGGTATCGCAACACTGGACAATGTCGCGAACCCCCTCAACCTGCATACCGGTCAATTCGAGCCACCGGTTGCAGAACCATCGTGTCGAAAAAGCATCGTCCACAATTCCATCTTCAAACTTCAAGCAATAAACCCATCCGTTTTTAGGAACACGATCCCCCGACTCAACGAGCCGACAATTCTCGACAAAGGCCGACCCCACACCTGTACCAAGCGTCAAAGCCAATACTCGATCAGCCCCCCGAGCGGCTCCACCCAAGCATTCGCCCAATGCAAATGCCGAAGCATCGTTCACAAACCGGATCCGGTCGATCTTCTCTCTCTGCAATCGTCCTTGGAGGGTGAGTGCCACATCAAGTCCGAAAATCCGATCGAATTTTCGGACTCCACGAATCAACGAGATTCCCTTTGTGTAATCGAACGGGCCAGGGAACGCCATCCCGATATTGGAGATACAGCCACACGAACGGGCAATCGTCTGTTGAATATTCTGTGCCCACGCGCCGAGAATTTCATCGGCTCCTGCGGCACTATTTACCGGTGTCGTCACGGGCTCTGTCGTGATTTTCCCCATATGAAGATCAACGACGGCCGAGCAAATATGGCTGCCACCTACATCCGCGCCAATGGCGTATCGGTTATTATCAGATTGCATATGTTCATACATTTATAGGCTACAAATGTAAAAAAAGT
>CAYOKU010000071.1:0-12991 GCA_964404645.1 uncultured Alistipes sp. | reverse complement strand
CTATTGCCGTAATAACTGTTGGAATAGTTCAGATAGTTGATGTAATCGTAGTAATTCGAAGAGTAGCCACTACCACTCGATGAGGTAGAGGTTCCGCCCGTCTGTCCGGTCGAACCGTAAGCGAGGGTTGATGTGGTAATCAGAGCACCCCACTGCCCGAATTTCATGTTGGGAATGGTGTAATAGAATGCTTGGATCAAGCCACCGCTACTCGGTGTGTAAGAGAGAGCTGATCCCGTTGTGGTGACCTCGTCATAGATCAGTTTCTTTACTTCATCAATATTCGTATCAAAGATAAATCCGTCAAGCATACGACCGATATACCAAATTTTTGCAGTACCATCCAATTTGACCGAATCGGCATCCAGTTTCACAACCCCCTGATAGGGATCTTCGCCATCGGGATAAAACCGTTTTTGAAGGGCATCAGCAATTTTTTGGTTCAGCGCAGCCACCGATGTATTATCGGCGTAGGGCAGATAACCCGACTTATATGGATTGGGGAACGAGAGCAGATCGGTTTTGGGATCGAACCGGTAGTTGACATAGAGCTGCGGAACAGTATCGCAAGCACTCACCCAACGCTCGGAGAGGTTGTAAGGGTGATTTTTATCCTTCGGATCAGTCGGGAGCGGAGTTCCGGGGTTATCCTTGTTGTCGCTTTTGCTGAACAGTTTCAAACCACCGTTGGCATCCCGACAGAAAGCATCAACCTCAGCACCTTCGGTTGCCAGCGGATTTTTAACCGTATCGCGAATCTCCATGGTGACAACAAACGGACGTTTCGAACTAAGCGAATATTGCCCCTCGTAACCGCCATCTCCTTCGACACCCGATGAACCGACAATTCGAGAGGGCATATAAAGTACCACCTTCGACCCTTCGCGGAGTTTCAGTTCGGCTGGAATTCCCTTTTTCGCAGCATAGGCCGGATCGAGTTTGATCGTGTTGCGCATCGCCAGATAGGTTCCTTCGAGCAACGAGGTGTTCTCCTCACCACAGAAACGATAGAAGGGCACGTAGTGCGTATATTTGGTAAATGTACCCATCTGCTTGGCTTCGGCTGCACTGCGCGTAAGTATCACATTACCACTCAAATCGCGCCCCGAAAATTCGAATCGAACCCAGCAGACCGTATCGTTGATCGGTTTGGCATCAGCATTACCCACCGAAATTACATCCACATAATAGTCACCATCGGCCTGTTTGTTTTTGAGCAATTCGGGGCGATGTTGCGTGATCCACGCTTCGAGAGCCATTGTTTCGAATTTGTCATACGACTCGGACTCCTCCTTGGCGCACGAGGTCAGCAACAGAACGCCTGCGGCCGAGAGAGAGATAATACGGGTAAGAAATTTCATATCTGTTATTCAGTTCTACTTTACTCCACTTGATTTACGGTAAAAAACAGGGCTACGGGACTTTCGCGCGGAATTGTGCCGAAATTTTCCTGATCATAAGCCATGTTGTAGGTCATGTATGCTTCCACTTGGTCGCCTTGATGACACCCAATTAACGCATGATACAGCCCTTTTAGTATGTGGTCTCGATTCATATTGATCGTCCACGGTTTGAAATCCCAATATTCGGCATTAAGCCCCTCCTTGATAAACGCATCACGCAGCGATTCATCATTGGTATAGAGCGGTAATACCGTGTCGGAGATATTGGTAAAAGAAAACACGTAAAGACGGAAGGTAATCGTCACACGGGAGGATGCGGTCACCACTTTGTCGGAACGATTGGGGTCGGTGATATTGCTGATGTAGCGGTAGGCGGTGCTGCCAGAGGTCGTATAATAGGGCAACGTACCATCCTGCTCGGTCTGTTCGTAGGGAATCAGCCGTGGCGTATGGGTGCTTTTGAGATAATTCACAATATTCTCTCGCTGCTTCGGGAGGGTATCCTCCTCATCGGAGCAGCTTGCAAACAGCACCGAAAGTGCCAGCAGGAGCAGGAAAATTCTATTCATCGGCATATAGTGTGCAAATTTACGAAAAACAATCCGATTATTCATGCAATCAACGCAAAAATCGCTATTTTCGTCTGCGACCAATCGGATATAGTCCCCTCATTACAGCCGTTTAAGTGCCAAACGCACCAACTCCTCAACTCCGGCCGATGGTGATTCGCGCACAATCGCCCGCAAAACCTTGTCGGCGGCAGCCTTGGCAAAACCGAGCATCACCAGAGCCGACAACGCCTCGTCAAATTGCTCGCCGTCAGCCGTCAACGAAACTTCGGCTCCGACCGGCAACGCGGTCAATTTTCCGCTTAACTCAACAATGATCTTTTGAGCTGTTTTAAGCCCCAATCCCTTCACGTTTTTGAGCAGTACGGCATTTCCGGCAGAGATAATCCCCTGCAATTCGCGGGGCGAATAGGTCGAGAGAATCATCCGAGCCGTATTCCCGCCGACACCCGATACGCTGATCAACAAGCGAAAAAGTTCCCGTTCGACTTTGGTGGCGAAACCGTAAAAGAGTTGAGCATCTTCGCGCACGACATAATGTACGTAGAGTTTCGCGCGCTGCTCTTTCTCAATTGCCGCAAAGGTTTCGAGCGAGATATTGAGATAATACCCCACCCCACCGACATCTATCACAACATAAGCCGGTGCTATTTCGGAGATTGCTCCATCAATATATTCATACATGGGATTGGCAATTTTTAATGAGATTTGGGCAAAAGTAAAGATTTTTTTTTACCTTTGTGTTCCAAACAGTGAATAATTAACTAAAAACATCAATCAATATGAAAAAAACTCTCTTTTCGGCACTTGTCGTTGCATTGGCACTGACGGCTTGCGGCCCGAAGTCGGAGCAGGCTGCTACCGCCGTAGAGGTAGACCAACAGATCGGTTCGAGCGACATCGCATATGTGCAGGTGGATGCCGTATTGGCACAGAGCGACCTCTACAAGAATGAAGGTGCTGCCTTGCAAGAGAAGACCGAGAAAGCCCAAAAGAGCTGGGCACAACGCGAGAAAGGGTTGCAGTCTGAAGCCGCACAGTTGCAGGAAAAGTACCAAAAAGGACTCATTACGACCAACGATGCACAAGCGCAGCAAGAGAATATCCAACGTCGCGTAGCCTCGTATCAATCCGCAGCACAAAAAGAGGCTCAAACGCTCGATGAAGAGAATTATGTCTTCACAAACCGCGCACAGGATCTTATGCAGCGCGCCGTCAAAGAGCTGAATGCCGACAAAAAATACAAACTCATCATCAACGCGACGGCACTCATTGATGCCGATTCGACACTCAACATCACGCCGATCGTATTGGCCAAAGTCAACGAACTTTACGCCACAGACAAAAAGACACAGAAAAAATAGTCGCGCACGGCATAATTTTTAAAATACCGGCTTCCGCTTCGTGAAGTCGGTATTTTTTTGTACATTTGCGCAAACTTGCCGTTTAATACCTTCGTAAAGCAATGGGTTTCGTACCGTTTACATTCATCGACTTCATTGACATCATTCTGGTGGCACTGATCATGTATTGGATCTACCGCATGACCAAAGGCACCAATGCCCCCTATATCCTCACCGGCATCATCATCATCTATCTGCTATGGGTAGTGGTTCGGACACTCAACATGGAGTTGCTGTCCACCATTTTAGGACAACTGATCTCGGTAGGAGCTATTGCATTAATCATTGTTTTTCAGCCCGAATTGCGCCGTTTTCTCCAAATGATCGGCATGCGGCAGAAACATTTCAACTTTATTTCCCGAATCTTCTCCACCGGTGAAGATCGCGTACAGACAAACGTAACACCGATTGTTACCGCTTGTCGCGAAATGGCAGAGAGTTACACGGGCGCATTGATCGTTATCGGGCAGCAAAGCGATCTGCGATTGATCGCCGATGGGGGTATTGCCCTCGATGCCAAAGTCTCCACATCGCTCCTGCGCAACATCTTCTTCAAAAACGCCCCACTGCACGATGGTGCGGTCATCATTGAAGGCGATCGGGTTGTGGCTGCCAAGTGTATCCTTCCGGTGACCCAGAGCGAAGTCCCCAAATCTTATGGCACACGCCACCGTGCCGCAATCGGGATGAGCGAGATTTCGGATGCAATCATCATCGTTGTCTCCGAGGAGACCGGTAATATCTCGGTGGCACAAGGTGGGGAGATACAAATAGGTGTCAGCGCACCCCGACTACAACAACTATTGCAACGCTATCTGACCATCAATACCCGCAAAAGTTCCAAAAAAGAGGTTGCCGATTGATCGACTTTCACTCGGAAAGCCCCCCACAAACACAACGAATCACCCACATTAGAGAAAGCTCCGACGTGGGTGATTTGTTTTAAAGGGATATAATGGCAAAAAGCAGGTCCGACAATCGTCGAACCTGCCTTGCCGTTTCCGAGAAATCGGTTATTTCACCCCTTCGGGAAGCCCTTCCGACTCTTTCTGCACTTTGGATAACTCTCTAATAAATACATAATCCCAAGCCGATCCGTCCATTACATCGGGTGAATTATATTTTCGTCCTACCAGAATACGGTATTCATATCCGGCTTGATACTGAAATCCGACAATCGTCGTGGTCAACTCCCAGCGATCCGAACTTTTTTCTTTTGTGAAATAGGCCGGAATACTGGCCGGAGGGGCAACCCCGTCCGAGGTCATGCCCATTCGCGACGCAACCGTAAGCGTCCACGTTTTCTGATCCTCCTTATCACAGGATATTGCCACCGCGCCCCATAGGGCGACTACGGCCAACAGCAGTAACCTTCGCATAAAATATACCTTTATAAACGGCCGCTTAATTTACATGCGGCAGGAAGGAGTAGTTCTTGGCGTAATTGAGCATCTGTTCGGTGTAATTGGCCGGATAGCTGATCTTTACATCGACTATTTTTCCATCTTTCTCTACCAACTCATATTCGGGATTGACAAATCCGCCGTATGGTTCGATTCCGAGTGCGTAGTAGCGATCTCGCACCTCTTTGTGGAGTTCGGGGTTGACCTTCACCGCATAATCTTCGACCAGCTTCGCGCCGGCAGCGTAATCGCCTTCGGATTTGATGCGCTGTACCTCACGGAGCATCTGACCGAAGAGTGCACGCAACTTCTCGAAATCATTGACCACCACATAGGTTTTACCGTTTTCCTTCACTAATTCGATCACCTTGTCGGCCTTGCCCTGCTCGTAGCACCACTCGGCAATCAGCTTACGGTTGCGCATATGCGACTCTTCGACATTTTTGCCCAACTCAATACGTGCCAACTGGGTCATCATACCATTTAATAGATACTTGGCATAACCGGCTTTGGCCACATCGAGCGACGGAATCAGCCCCAATTCAACCAGTTTCGGATCACCAAGGTAATAAAGACCAAACAAGTCGGCACGAGTCTCTTCAAGTGTCGAACCGTAACTCTTCAACTCGCCCCCTTTCACGCCTGCTGCCATTTGCCCCGAACCATGACCGAGGCATTCATGCAGGTCGGTGTGGAGATCATCGGCTAATTTGCCGTATTGATCCATCCGTTGGCGATCCTCGGCACGCAATACGAACTCTTCGTTGAATCCGTTGCCATGAGCTGCCATATCATAAGCATAGGTGATGTTGTCGATCGTCACCGACTTGGAACCGTACTCCTTGCGAATCCAATCGGCATTCGGCAAGTTGATCCCGATCGGCGTGGCCGGATAGCAGTCGCCACCCAACATCGCCACAGTGATGACCTTCGCCGATACGCCCTTCACGGTCTTTTTCTTATATTCCGGGGCAACGGGAGAGTTATCTTCAAACCACTGGGCATTCTCCGAAATCACCTCGGTACGGTGACACGCTGCTTTATCCATAAAGTTGACATTCGCCTCCCACGATGCTTTGCGACCCAGCGGATCACCGTAATCCTCGATAAACCCATTCACAAAATCGACATTTGACACCGTATCGCGTACCCAGCCGATGTTATAACGATCGAACTCTTTCAAATCGCCGGACCGGTAGTAGGAGATCAAAGCCTCAATATTCCCTTTCTGCGGTTCAGGAGCCACAGTAGCGGCCTTCTCCAACCAATAGACAATCTTTTCGATCGCGGCCGAATACATGCCTCCGATCTTCCAAGTCCGTTCGGTAATCACTCCGTTCTCCTTGACCAATTTCGAATTCAGGCCATAAGAGATCGGTTCAAGGTTTCCGGCATCGGCCGCCGCCATATCGGCATAAAATTGCTCTACTTCGGGTTGCGTAACCCCTTCGTAGTAGTTGTTCGATGAAGCAACAATCATATCGACTCCGGCCGTCTGATCGAGTCGCGAACGATAGAGCGCAGGATCGAAAATTGCCTTACAAACCTCACCGCGCAACGCATTAAGTTCCGTTCCAAACCTCTCTTCGGGAATAGTTTCGATCACATCGAGCAGATAACGCTCCGAAAATTCGGGCGTAAATTTATCGTTCGAATAGTGGTGATGAATGCCATTGGCAAACCATACTTTTTTCAGATATTTCTCCAATGCCAACCATTCGGACGTAGTACGATCACCCGCATAATTTTCGTAAACTACTTCCAGCGTGCGGCGAATCGGCAGGTTGTACTTAAAATTTTGATCGAATAGAATGTCGCGTCCACATTTGGCCGCCTCGGCAAGGTAATAGACCAACTCCTTCTCTTCGAGCGACAAAGAATCAAAGCCGGGGACTTCATAACGAATGACCTTGATGTCGTCAAAACGATCGACAATCCAAGGAGTCGCGCTCTTCGTGTTCGTCTGACACGAGACCAGAGCGGTTGCAATCAATGACATAGATGCAATAGCAATTAAGGATTTCATAGATTCAGAAAATTATTTGCCCAAAGATAACGAAAAAGGGAAGAACTCCCAAGTTTCTCTCTGCCACGTGTAATTTTTAATCTATAATTTTTTAATTCTAAATTAAGTTTTTTACCTTTGCCGCGCAATTCGTTTCAAACAAGAGATGAAAGTATTCACAAGCGTCAAAGAACTCCGCGCCCAATTGGACAAGGCGGAGCCACAAGGGATCGGATTCGTTCCCACCATGGGTGCACTCCACGCAGGGCATCGTTCGTTGGTCGAACGTGCCCGCAAAGAGAATACAACGGTGGTCGTGAGCGTATTTGTCAACCCCACCCAATTCAACGACAAAAACGATCTGAAACACTACCCTCGCACACCGGAAGCCGATGCGCGATTGTTGGAGGAGGCCGGAGCTGATTTCGTGCTGATGCCTTCGGTCGAAGAGATCTACCCTACTGCCGACACCCGCCAATTCGATTTCGGAGAGGTAGACAAGGTAATGGAGGGGGCAACACGTCCGGGGCATTTTAACGGTGTAGCACAGGTGGTCAGTCGATTATTTGAAATCGTGAAACCGGCGCGTGCCTACTTCGGCGAGAAGGATTTTCAACAGATTGCCGTCATCAAAGCGATGGTCGCACAACTCCGCCTGCCGGTCGAAATTGTCGAATGTACTATCGTCCGCGGCGATGATGGGTTGGCTTTATCTTCGCGCAATACGTTGCTTGATGCCCCTCACCGCGCCGCTGCCCCCCATATATATGCGGTATTACGCCGTGCTGCCGAGCTATCGGCAACCATGACTCCGGCCGAATTGAAGGGTTGGGTTGTGGCACAGATCGAGCAACAAGAGTTGCTCAAAGTAATCTACTACCAATCGGTTGATGCACAAACCATGCAAGAGGTTACGGCTTGGAGCGATTCCAATCGCATTCAAGGCTGTATTGCGGTGCAGGCCGGAAATATTCGTTTAATTGATAATATCCGTATCCGATGAAATTTCAGATTGAAGTCATCAAATCCAAAATACACCGTGTCCATGTAACGCAGGCCGACCTGAACTATGTGGGTAGCATCACCATTGATGAGGCACTCATGGAGGCTGCAAATATGATCGAAGGAGAAAAGGTACAGATCATGGACATTGATAATGGGGAGCGTTTCGAAACCTACATTATTAAAGGAGAGCGCAACAGCGGATGTATCTGCTTGAACGGAGCTGCCGCACGTAAAGTACAGGTCGGCGATGTGATTATCATTGCATCATACGCATTGATGGATTTCGAAGATGCCAAGCAATTCCACCCGTGGGTCATTTTCCCCGATACGGCAACAAACAAACTCATTAAATAGTAGAACCGAGGGCGCATACGGGTGATCTCTGATACTCAAAATTAGAATATACAACCCATATAATACACAAAAGAGCGACCGATAGACAGACGGTGTCGCATTTTAATTTTACAGAAAAACTCTCTTTAAAGGGAGTTTTTCTGTTTAAAATTGCTACATTTGTCAAAGTCAAGTGTTTTGCCCATGGATATTCTGCTCGCCATAGCCGCCTTTCTCTTCGCAATTGTCGGAATTATCGGCTGTATCGTACCGGCTCTACCGGGCGTTTTATTGAGTTATGCAGGGTTGGTATGCGCCTATTTTACCTCTTATTCAACTCTCCCGACCTCTTCGTTATGGTTGTGGCTCGTTGCTGCCGCAGCTGTTAGCGCAGCCGATTATTTTCTGCCAGCATGGATGACACGCCGATTCGGCGGCTCGCGAGCCGGAGCTATCGGAGCGACCGTGGGCGTTTTTGCCGGCTTTTTTCTCTTTCCGCCTCTGGGCATCATTCTTGGCCCCTTTGCGGGAGCCGTAATCGGTGAATTAATCAACAACCGACACGATGCATCGAAGGCTCTGCTGGTCGGATTCGGCTCTTTTATGGCGTTTGTGGTAGGCACGGGAATTAAATTAGCAGTCTCAATCGGGATCCTTATCCACATCGTTGTTGACACCTATCCGGCTGTCAAAGCTTGGTTTACAACATTTTTTTAACCCTAAATACACCTAATTTATGAAGCGACTTCTTTTACTGTTAGTGCTCGCAATTGCGATGCTAACCACGGCTTGTAGCAAGTACAAGTACGAAACAGTCGCAGGCGATCCGCTCAAAACACGGATATACACCCTGCCCAACGGACTGAAAGTCTACATGAGTGTCGATAAAGCGCAACCGCGTATCCAAACAGCGATTGCCGTGAAGGTCGGCGGCAAAAACGATCCCGCTGAAACAACGGGTCTGGCGCACTATTTCGAACACCTGATGTTCAAGGGCACCGAGCAGTTCGGAACCTCGAATTACACAGCCGAGAAGCCGATGCTTGATCAGATCGAATCGCTCTTCGAGGTCTATCGTAAAACCACCGATGAGGCCGAACGTAGTGCTATTTACCACCAGATCGACTCAATCAGTTTCGAGGCTTCGAAGATCTCTATTCCCAATGAGTACGACAAGCTGATGGCTGCGATCGGAGCCAACGGAACCAACGCCTACACCTCGCAGGACGAAACAGTCTATGTCGAGGATATACCATCAAATCAGATCGACAATTGGGCCAAGATTCAGGCAGATCGCTTCCGTCACCCCGTCATTCGCGGATTTCACACCGAATTGGAGACCATTTATGAGGAGAAAAACATGTCGCTGACCCGCGATGACCGCAAAGTCTGGGAGGCTATGGATGCAGCCCTCTTCCCCAACCATCCCTATGGTACGCAAACGGTATTAGGTACGCAGCAAAGTCTTAAAAATCCGTCGATCACCAACGTAAAAAATTACCACAAGACCTATTACGTGCCAAATAACATGGCAGTTTGCGTTTCGGGTGATTTCGACCCCGACCAGATGATCGCCATCATCGACAAATATTTCGGCGATATGGAGCCCAATCCCGAACTGCCGCAGTTGCAATTCACACCTGAGCAAGCGATCTCAACACCCGTAGTGAAAGAGGTGAAGGGGTTGGAGGCCGAGAATGTGATGCTTGGATGGCGACTGCCCAAATCGACCGACCCTTCGATCGACTTGGCACAGATTGCCGGCTCGATCCTCTATAACGGACAAGCCGGTTTGATCGACCTCGATCTAAATCAACAGCAGAAGGTATTGTCGTCATATGCCTACGCAGCACCGCAACCCGATTATGGTCAATTCATGTTGGCAGGCCGTCCGAAAAACGGACAATCACTCGAAGAGGTGCGCGATCTGTTATTAAGTGAAGTGGCCAAATTACGGAACGGTGATTTCGATGAAGAGTTAATCACCGCAACGATCAATAACTACAAACTTTCGCTCATGCGAACGTTCGACGACTATACAAAACGCACATTCCTCTTTGTAAACTCCTTTATCAACGGCAGCAATTGGGCCGATGAGATCAAGCAGCTTGATCGCATGCAAAAGATCACCAAAGAGGATCTGGTGAAGTGGGCCAACGAATATCTGGGTGAGCAAGCTTATGCCATTGTCTACAAGCGCGAAGGGACTGATGATACGGTACAGAAGATAGCTGCCCCGAAGATCACCCCGATCTCGACCAATCGCGATGCAAAAAGCGACTTTTTGACAGCCATTCAAGAGGCACAGGTCAACCCGATCGAACCGTTGTTTGTCGATTATCAGAAAGATATGGCAAAGTTCGATGCCCGTGAAGGAGTTGATGTTCTCTATAAGAAGAACGAGAGTAACGACATTTTTACGCTGATCTATGTCTACAACACCGGTACGGAGAACGACCCGGCACTAAACATGGCCTTCGATTACCTGAGCTATCTCGGCACGGAGCAGAAGACCGCCGAACAGATCGCCTCGGAACTCTACAAAATCGCCTGCTCGTTCAGCATGAAAGCTGGATCGAACCAATCGTGGATTCAGATCACGGGGTTGAGCGAGAATATGCCAGCGGCTATGGAGATTGTAGAGGGACTGCTCAGCGGAGCAAAGAGTAACGATGCCATCCTTGAAAATCTAAAATCGGACGAATTCAAGAGCCGCGCCAATGCTAAATTGGCACAACGCAACAATTTCAGCGCATTGCAACGTTATTTGATTCTCGGTCCATCGTTTATCAGCCGCACCACCCTACCTAATCCGGCCGTAACAGCACTCTCCTCGGATCAATTGATCGGCAAAGTTCGCGACCTGCAAACCAAGCAACACGAAGTGCTTTACTACGGGCCGATGGCGGAAAAAGAGCTAAAAGCCGTCCTTGCCGAGCACCACAAAACCGCTGATGCACTTGCTCCGTTGGAGAAGAAATTCCGTCAGGAACAGATTACCAACAGCAACAAGGTCATTCTGGCTCAATACGATGCCAAACAGCTCTACTATTTCCAATACTCAAATCGCGGTGAAACGCTCAATCTGATGGACGATCCACAGATTACACTTTACAACGAGTATTTTGGTGGCGGTATGAACTCAATTGTGTTCCAAGAGATGCGCGAAGCTCGCGGACTTGCCTACTCGGCCTCTTCGTTCCTCGCCATGCCCGATAATCCAAAGGAAAACTACTACTACGGAGCATTCATCGCCACTCAAAATGACAAAATGGAGCAGGCTATCAAAGCGTTCGATGACATCATCAATAACATGCCCGAATCTGAGGCCGCATTCAAAATCGCCAAAGAGGGGATCCTTTCGCGCCTACGCACCCAACGCACCATCAAAGAAAATGTGCTGTGGAGCTACATCAGCGCACGCGATCTGGGTATAGCTGAGGATCGCGACAAGCAGATCTTCGAAAAGGTGCAGGCAATGACCATTGACGATGTCAAAGCAGCACAAGAGAAGTGGGTCAAAGGTCGCAACTATGTTTACGGGATCTTGGGCGACATTAAAGATCTAAACGTCAACTACCTGAAAACGCTCGGACCTATTCAGCAAGTATCACAAGAGGAGATCTTCGGTTACTAAACTAACCTCCATTTTATAAAAGAACCCGCCGATGTGAAAATCGGCGGGTTCTTTGTATGACGACAACTCTGCATCACGCTACGATAGTCGCCAACCATGCCATCACATCTTTGGCATCGGGATAATCGGTCAATTGCGGTGTTTGTGCCGCACCAAAACCCACCTGCCGACTATGAGCCAACGATTCACTTACGACACATTGCAGCGTGTCATCTTGCGCACTCAACCATGCAGCCACCTCCTCTTTGGAGCGGTAATAGGTATATGACAATTCGCTCAAATGTGTTGGAAAACTCCTCTGCTCAACGAGAACTGCTCCGCCAAGATCAACAAACGGCACGCCGTTCATCGAGAGTTCTGCTCGAACCTGACGGTAATTATTTTGGTATTTTTGCGGCATATCTGGCATTTGCAAACGCAAGGGGGCTCCCTCCGGCAGAAAAAGAAGCGATACATTGCGACATCCCAGCCCCGAATAGGCCCAAATATCGTCAGCAAGCCCCTGCAATTGTCGCTCTGTCTCTTCACCCGACAAGACGGCAACCGATTGGCGAGTACCACGTAAAAGCGTGGGGATAGCAGCATACTCCGCCCGAAAATAGCGATTCGCATTGTCGCTTCCGGTAGCAATAACCGCATCCACGGTCTCGGTTTCGCAATAGAGAGTTATGGGGATTTGGGGCTCAATCTGGCGCAAGATCGACAGGGGATACTCCATTAGCAGGCGATCCTTCGACGATGGTTTGACCATGCAGCGATGACCGCTTGCCACCACACATAGCAAATCGAAAAAGCCAACTAACGGAATGTTGCCAGCCATAATAACCAACACATTACGCGCAGAGACAACCGGAATCGTTGGATATGCCGCCAACCAACGCTCCAATTTTTCACGTTGTAACATCTCATTCGACAACGCGGCTAAGGCCCGCTTTATGTCTGTCGGCGTAAACCAAGGGTTCTGACGACACGCAGCCGCAATAACGCCCTGACCGGATTTATTTTGCGGCGCATCCATCAACCGTACACCCAGCTCCGTGAAGATCTCAATGACACTTTTCATAAGGACAAAGGTAACGTTTCGCAATTTAATCCGCATGAAAAAAGAGAGGAAATTACCAAAAAATTTGGGGAATAAAATTTTTTACCTATCTTTGCACTCGCAATCGTATAAGCAACTGCGGAAATAGCTCAGTTGGTAGAGCACAACCTTGCCAAGGTTGGGGTCGCGAG
>CAYOKU010000070.1:0-13005 GCA_964404645.1 uncultured Alistipes sp. | reverse complement strand
TGTGAAACTTTCATAATAAAAATAAATTTAAGTTGGTAAATATTTTATCGTTATCAGTTCATTGTTATTTTGCGAACACAAAGATAGGCTAATCTTTGTGAAAAGCCAAGAATTTCAGATATTTTTTAGGGTTTAGCCATATCGACCAGCACGCCGTGCAACGCGCTTGTTTTTGCAACTTAACCGCTATTTTTTCGTTATCTGACAAAATATCGTTACCTTTCGGCGGAAAACTTAAAAAGTAGTCACGCTATGAAAAGAAGAGTTTCAATCCTGCTTGCAACCCTGATGCTGCCTTTCGGTGCGGCAATGGCACAGAATATCATTCTCGGTGAAAAAACGCCGGAAATTAAAGCCGTCACATGGCTCGACGACCATCAAGCTAACGCCGCACAATGGACGTACATCGAATTTTACCACCCCACCAATAAGGCTTGCCAAACATCGCTCGGACAGCTAAAAAAGCTCACTGAAAAGATGAACACCAAACTGCGCATCGTGGTCATCACACAGGAGAGTGCCGACAAAGTGGCGGAGGCACTCCGTCCCTACCTCTCGCCGCAGATCGCCGTGGGGATCGATACGCAAGGAAAAGTTTTTGCCGCATACGGCATCAGCTACATTCCGTTCGGGGTGCTTACCGATGCAAAAAATCGAGCACTCTGGATCGGCAATTCCCTGCAATTCAACGAAAAAACGATCGAACAAGTAACCCGATAGTTTATGGCACACACCAAGATACAACACTACGAAAAAGAGTATGCGGATACGCATCACAATACGGCTCTCAATGTCACAGAAGGCGTTGAAAATCAACCGATCGTAAATCCATATTTCACCCGTCGCAAAAAAAAGGTACTCACTACCGAAGAGTACGTGGCCGGCATTCTATCGGGCAACATCACCACCTTGTCTCAGGCAATCACATTGATCGAGAGTAACAACCCGACTCATTACGCACAAGCACAGGAGATTATCGAGAGTTGTCTACCCCATGCCGGCAAATCCGTGCGAATCGGCATCACCGGTGTTCCGGGGGCTGGAAAATCAACCTTCATCGAGGCTATTGGCAACATGGTTGCCTCGCTGCACCATAAGTTGGCCGTGTTGGCGATCGACCCCTCATCGGAGCGGAGTGGCGGCTCGATTCTGGGTGACAAAACCCGCATGGAGAGCATCAGCCAAAATCCTGACATCTTTATTCGCCCCTCTCCCTCGGCCGGATCATTGGGAGGTGTAGCGCGTAAAACACGCGAAACAATCGTCTTATGCGAAGCGGCCGGATTCGATGTAATTTTTATCGAAACCGTCGGTGTCGGACAGTCGGAGACGGCCGTCCATTCGATGGTCGACCTCTTCATGTTGTTGCAAATTTCGGGTGCAGGCGATGAATTACAAGGCATCAAGCGCGGCATTATGGAGATGGCAGATCTGATGGTTATCACCAAGGCCGATGGCGAAAATATCCACAAAGCAGAGTTGGCCAAAACACAGTTCCAAGGGGCTTTGCGGCTCTTCCCACTGGCCGAATCAAATTGGAAACCCCAAGTTTTCACCAGTTCAGCCGTTACCGGAGTTGGATTGGAAGAGGTCTGGAAGGGAGTTGAGCAGTTTTTGGAACACGTCCGGCAGAATGGCTACATGCAACACAACCGGAATCGTCAGAATAAGTATTGGATGTACGAATCAATCAACGAGGTACTCCGCAGTTCGTTCTACCAAGACCCTGAGGTAGAGGCTCGAATTGGTGACTACGAGCAACGAGTTTTGAGCGATAAACTTTCTTCGTTCATCGCCGCCAAAGAGCTATTGGACATCTACTTCAAAGAGTGCAAATAACCATCTACAACCTCTTTGCATCCTATTTAAACGGCAGATCAGCCTGACGAGCCGAGGCTTTCAGGTTGATAATCTCAATACCGCGCAGCTCGGCCTGACGGATGGTGTATGCCGTTCCGCCGGATGAGCTGTCATACCACGAAACCAGCACCGCAGCGTGCTCGGTCAAGTAGTTGTTGCGTGCAGCATAACAACCGGTATAAAACTCCGGTGCGAGGGTCAACACCTCATCGGCAGACGAGAGTACGCGACCAAACCGAATACGCCCCATTGCCGGAAAACGACGCTGTTGCCCTTCGAAGGGTACGACAGCGATCAATCGAATATCGGGATACTCCTCACGCATGGCGAGCACCGTCTCGGCTGCCTCCAAATCGAAACCGACAGCCATACCAGTCATAAAATAACGAAATCCGCGCGCATAAAGTTCACGCAAGACACGGTTCAGCGAATCGGTAGATTCGCCGCGATAGGTGCGGTGGCCTGAAAAAGCCACTGTTTTGGCAGGTTCTGAAATCATAGTCCCAAAGGTAGTGTTTTGGCGCGGACTTTGCAAGAGATACGATCGAATTCAATCATTTAGTGACTATGAAAAACACAGGAATTGCCATTGTATCGCTCGTGGGCGGTCTGGTTATCGGATCTGCTTTGACGATGCTTTTTGCCCCCCAATCGGGTTCCGAAACACGCAAACAACTCAAAGATTTCATCGAAGATGAGCTGAACAAAGTTCGTTGCAAATGCGACGAGTCGGGTAATTGCGACTGCGACAAAAAGTAGAAACATCTTCTAACGCCTCGGAAGATGAGTACTTCTAATCCTTCCCGCAGCCACCTGATCTGCTGGTTCTTGTTCTTCGGCATGAGCACCGTGATAGCCATTCTGATGCTGCTTTTAGCGGCATTCGTCTGGTTATCTGCCTGGACAGGTTCGTTTATCGTATCGGCATTGATCCTCGGCGTTTTTTTCGCCGTACTCGCGATCGTCATCTACCTGTCGGCCATACGCGACGCTTTGGAGCGTATTCGCATACAGGCCGAAACGATTTACGAAGTAGCGCGTTTGGCGCAATCGGGCTATCAGTGGGTTGTCGGGAAGGTTCTTCTATTTTTGCGGTTGCGCGATCTGCTGCATAGCAAATGAACAAAGAGTCCGTCGAAAAATTTTCGGCGGACTCTTTGTTTTTATCAGGAGTTTCGTTCACAAAATTATCAATAATTATACGTTGCCTTGATCGTGATCTTCGTATAGCTTTCGTGAATACGAAGCCAAAGCGTATAATCACCAACATGGTAATTCAACGTCGTGATAACGAGTTTGCGACCTTTTTTCTCGCATTTGAAATAGTCGTCGGGGGCATTGAAATCATATTCAAAATCGGCAGACGAAAGCGTCATCGTCAATTGGCCGTGATCGCTCATGATAAAATCCTTTGTACTATCGAATTCGGGCAAACCGTAAGTTTTCGGCTGCAACAACACAAATTTCAAGGCCGCGCCAATGGTTTTTCCATCGTTTTTCAGTGGCGACTGCACCCAAAATTTCATATAATTCACATCCGATCTGCCAATCGGCAAAGCAAGGCTTCCGGAGGGGAACTTCATAAGCGCGGACGGACGACATGCAACATAGCCTTGATGTGAAACAACTGCCGCTCGCGACACCGGCGTGGAGAGGTTGCCGATAGATGCGGCTCCCAACGATCCGGCCTGTCCGAGCACAAAAATATCGCAATTGCTGCCAGCTACAAAATTCTGTCCGCTGTCAATGTAGATACCCGAATCCTCCAACATCGTTTTGCCATTTGCCTCGTCAAGCATGTTTAAGGCTACCGTCCCTTCGGGATCGGAAGGCGCATCGTCATTCGAACACGCCGAAAATGCAACTATGCCGAGTGCAAGCAGCATCCACAGAAAACTTTTTTTCATAAAGTGAGAGTTTAATCAGTTGTAAAGGTACAAAAAAAGAGGTCCGGAAATGGTTTCCAGTCCTCTTTTCTCTATTATTACAAATAAGACGGCTACTATTTGCCGAAGAAACGCTTATAAAGTCCTTCGAAACCTTTCCCGTGACGTGCCTCGTCCTTCGCCATCTCGTGAACCGTGTCGTGCACTGCATCGAGGTTCTGCTCCTTGGCCATACGAGCCAAACGCATCTTATCCTCGCATGCGCCACACTCGGCATTCATACGTTTGAGCAGGTTGGTCTTCGTATCCCAAACCACCTCGCCGATCAACTCTGCGAAACGTGCAGCATGTTCAGCCTCCTCGAAAGCGTAACGTTTGTAGGCCTCTGCAATTTCGGGATAGCCTTCGCGATCAGCCTGACGGCTCATTGCGATATACATACCCACCTCGGTGCACTCGCCCATAAAGTGGTTTTTCAACCCCTCCCACAATTCCGGATTGGAACCCTTGCCATCACCGATTTTGTGAACCGTCACAAAATCAAGATCGCCTTCCTGTTCTACAACCTCTACGAATTTATCTTTACCGACCTTACACATCGGGCACTGCTCAGGTGCTTCGGGTCCTTCATGAATGTAACCGCATACGGTACAACGCCATTTCTTAGCCATAATTGTATTGTTTTTAAATGTGAGTTATGTTTGTAGTGCAAAGGTAGTCATTCCGGCCATACAACGTATAGAAAACCGATTGTCTTTTTTTATGGTTCAATAAGTAAAACTTATGATCACTCATGTCGGTCGATCGCCTCTTCTACTGCGGCCACCTCCGTACAATCTTTGAGCAACACCCGTTTTTGTTTATCGAGCAGGTACATAGCCGGAATTGCCGTGAGGTCATAGCTTCCCTTCTCCCGAATCACACACCCTTTATCATAAGCATTGATCCATGCCGCAGGAATTTGCGATCGGTATTTATGCCATTCGGAGAGATCTTCGTCGGGATAGAGAGCCAAGACTTTGAGCGCGCCCCGCTCGATCCGCTCCGTGAGCATCGGCGAGGCTTGAATCGCTTCGCGGATTTCACGACACATCGGGCAACCCGGATTATTGATAAAGAGCAGCACATAATCGGCCGACAAACCGTAGAGCGACCCCACCGCACCGGATGCAAGCGTATAGCGAAAGTCATTAGCCACAGCCCCCACCCGATTTTGCCGCGCCATATCGAGGTCGTATTGAGGAGCGAGCCGTTCGTACTCATCGTAATAGGGGCTTGCAAGCTGAGCTTCGAGTACCGGAATATAAAATTCATCGTTACGCAATGGTGAATTGGGATCATGCAGCACCTGCGAGCCCATCCATGCGAAATAGTCGAGCATCCGGCGTGAAACCGATGCCCTACGCATCAGTGAGTCGATCGGCGCGCCATCGGTCGGACGGTCGGAGATCAACGCGATAAACTGTGCGTAAGCTCCGATCATCTGCATGGTGTCCATACGCATCAGCAATACCGTATCCGAAAAATTGAACCGATCCCAATAATGATCCCGCAGATAGCCGCGTTTCTCATCCTCCGACAACGCCGCAGGGGCGATTGCCGGCAGAAATACAGCCGGCTGTTCCGGTTCAAGCTGAGGTTTGGAGCGGCGACCTCCGCAAGCTGCAAGCCCCAGCACAAGCAGCACACCAAAGAGAATACGATTCATAGTTCCATGTGTTATTAGACAAATATAAGCAAATTAAACAGAACGAAAGAAAAAAAAGCAGCGCAATTTGGCCTCCTCCATCAGGTAAGACCAAATTGCGCAACACGCTTTTTGTCTATTTCAAAAATTAATTGTCCGTTCCAGTTGCCTTGTTGTAGTCGGCAAAGGCAACCTTCTCCTGTATCCACGCCTGAATCAGAGCACTATTAGCCTGTACCCAAGCCAATTGCGCCGTCAACACATCGACAATCGGCAATTTTCCTTCGTTGTAACTAAACGTATTGAGGTCGAGGCTCTCTTTGGCGGTAGCACAGGCCTGCTCGGCCAGACGAATCTGTTTATCGTACTCGACCAGACTGGTGTAGGCCGCATAGAGCTCCTGCGATACCTGATCGCGAGTCCGTTGCAGATCCAGTTTGCTGCTGTTTACCAACGCGCGTTGTGCAGCAACTCCTTTATATTTAGCCCCCCATTGAAACAGCGGTATATTCAACGAGGCATAGGCATACGAGTTCCACATCGTGGATCCATCGAAATTGAGCATGGTCGTTCCCCATCCCGCTTTCATGCCGATCACGAATTGCGGCAGATACTTGCTCCGTTTGATTTTAAGCTCGCGAAGTTGGTAATCTACATTCAGCTCCGACACGGCAAACTCCGCACGTCGGTCAAGAGCCGCATCGAGCGAAAAAATTGACGTTGGAATCTGATCGGGACGACTCACCTCATCGGCTAAGGCTACGGGTGTTATCGGATCGGCTCCCATCATAATGTTGAGATTTTGCAGTGCAAGTTGATACGACTTGTAAGCCTCGCTCCGCTGAATCATGGCATCGGAGAGGCGCGATTCAATCTGCAAAAGATCGGTTTTCGAGATCAATCCATCGCGGAATCGCTCACGAATGACAGCCGTCTGCTCCTCAATAAGTTCAACATAGTGATTCGTCAAGCGATAGAGCGCGGATTTGGCCGCTGCACTCCAATAGTTCAACTCGGCTGAGTAGATCACATTGGTACGAGTCAACTCCTCACTTTTCAAAGCAATCTGATGCTGAATTTTGGCCGCCTGATAGCCATGGCGGACAGCACCTCCCCCATAGAGAATCTGCTGCGCACCGGCCTCCGCCGAATAGCTTTCGGGTTTCATCGACACTTTGGCTCCGGCAAAATTGAGGTCGTAATCCGTCACTCGATATTGCCCCGTTCCCGAAAGGTCGATTTTGGGAAGAAAATTGGTTTTTGCTTCGCGCATCGACTGACGCACGGACTCGGCCTGCTCGGTACTTTGACGCAACGACAAGCTGTAATCAAGCACACGCTGGCGATAATCACCGGCCGAAATGGCATCCGTCTGTGCCACAGCTGCCAATGGCACGACACAGAGGAGTATATTCAACAAGATACGTTTCATTTATTGGTTGTTTTTGATGCGAAAAAAGATGCAATATGCCACCGGCAGAATAAAGATAGTCAAGCAGGTGGCCATCAACAGACCGCCCATAATCGTAGCTGCCATACCACCAAACATCCGGTCGGGTAACAACGGCAACATACCCAAAATAGTCGTTCCCGATGCCATCGTAACAGGAACGATACGGGTCTTCGTGGCATCAATCACCGCCGACAACGACTCCATACCCTCTTCCAGATTGTATTTGATCTGATCAACGAGTACAATGGCATTCTTGATGTTCATACCGATCAAGCCCAGCATTCCCAGCATGGCAAAGAAGTCCATCGACTTTCCACCGATAAGCAGTCCCCAAACCACCCCGATAAAGATCAACGGCAACATCAGCAAAATGACAGCCGACCGCCGGTAATAATGTGGAAATAGAAACAGCAACGTCAAGAATATCAGCAGGAAGGTCAGCGGCAACTGTGATCCGATCGCCTCGTTCGATTCTGTTTGAGTTTCCTGATCGCCAAAATATTTAATCGAATACCCTTCGGGCAGAGCTACTCCGGCCTTCACTTGTTGGTAGATCGTATTGAAAGCGGCAATGGCATTGACATCGCGAGCCGGTTCACACTGCATCATCATCGTGCGTTGACGGTTGTAACGTTTCACAACATTGTATTCATAGTCCAGCGAAAAATCATCAACAACCTGCTCAACCGTAACACCTTGTGTACGGGTACCCGAAACTGGCAACGTCCGCACATCATCAAGCGAGATAGTTTCGAGGTTCGAGGCCTTCATCAAAATCGGCATCGTCACATCAGCTTCTCGATAGCTGCCCAACGGAATGCCATTGGTAGCGGCGCGCAGGGAGTTGGCAACCTGTTGACGGGTGGCTCCCAATTGCAGCCCCTTCTCCTGCATGAAGGTCGGTTTCCAAACGGGAATTTTATTACCCCAACTCGATCGCACGTCAATCACGCTATCGCACCGGTTCGCAATATCCATTGCCCGTTGGGTCAGCGCGGCCAAAGTGTCGATGTTATCGCCCGTAAATCCGATCTCGATCTTCGCATCTGGCACAGGAGCGAGCGCGAAGAGTCCTGATCGGGTGATGATATCGGGATAGTTGGCCACCATATAGTCGTAGAAACGTTTTTCGATCACGGTGGATTGTTCCGGCTCATTGGTTTCGATCAACACATTGGCAAAATTAGGCATCGGACCGTAGGAGGCACTTGCCAAATAGTAACGCACGGGGGATCCTCCCATCGTGATCGAATAGTTCTTGATTTCAGGCTGCTGCGACAGATACTTCTCGATCTGTGCCACCTCACCGTCCACCTTGTTGATTCCATATCCCTCCGGAAAGATTAGATCAGCCCGCATGTAGGGTTTATTCATCGACGGGAAGAAACTCTGCGGCATCATTCCCATGACCACCAGCGAGAAGATCAGCAGGAAGAAGACCGATAAAACCGTAATAAAACGGTGCTTGATGAGGTAGGACAGGATTCGTTCAAACTTGTGATAGAGTTTTGTATCATAAGGATCTTTCTCCGCAGTACCTTTGTTTTCCGCCAGAATAAAGCTGCCAAAGACCGGAGTTTGAGTCAACGCAAAGATCCAACTTAACCCCAACGACACGGCCAGCACGACAAACAAGGGGCTAACCATTTCGGCCACTGACGATGGAGCCAGATAGAGCGGCAAGAACGAGCAGATAGCGATGAAGGTTGCACCCAGAAGTTGCCATTGAGGACGTGTCGCGCCTTCGATCAACGCTCGGCTGCGCTCAACACCGCGCCGAATTGCGATTTGAGCATTGTCGGTCACCACGATCGCATTGTCCACAAGCATGCCCATCGCAATAATAAATGCGGCCAACGAAGTTCGATTCAGACTCACGCCCAAAATCAACATCACGAGCATCGTTCCACCGACCGAAAATAACAACGAACTTCCGATCAACCAACCGGCACGCGCTCCCATGACCAAGAAGATGATCGCAATAACGATCAACAACGACTCGATCAGATTGAGAATAAACCCGTTGTTGGCTTCGGCGGCAATTTCGTTTTCGGGATAGATCGCCGTCAGCTCAACCCCCACCGGCATCTGTTCTTCGATCTCTTTGAGTTTGGCCGCCACGGCATCGCCGACCGCCACCACATTGTCTTTCGAACCACTCGCCACACCGATACCGACAGCTCGAAGTCCGTTGACGCGCATAAGCGTTGACGGCGGATCGAGGTATCCGAGTGCTACATCAGCCACATCACCCAATCTGATTTCACGACCTTCTCGCGTGATATAGAGCTGATTACGGATATCCTCAACACTTTGATACGTCCCATCTGCCAAGATCCGGAGTTGGTAATCGCCCAAAGCCACTTCACCCGTATTGACCAACGTATTTTGTGCACTGAGCAGTTGGGCAATCTCGTTGGGGTCCAAACCGGCAACCGCCAATTTTTCGGGCGAGATCCGCACATTGATAACCTCGGTCTGTTCGCCAAACAGCATCACCTTCTGAACACCTTCAATCGGAATCAACAGCTTTTTAATCTTCTGGGTCCAATCGCGCAACTCCTTATAGGTAAATCCATCGTCGATGGTCAACGCATAGTAGATACCGAACACATCGCCGAAGTCATCGTTGACCGTAATTGCCGAGGCTCCTGACGGCAGTTGCGGCTGCACATTCTGCACCTTACGGCGCAATTCGTCCCACTTGACCGGCATCCGCTCCGGCGCAATCGAGGGTTTAAGTTCGATGGTAATCTTCGAGAGTCCGAATCGTGATTCGGATTTGATCTGTTTGACCTCCGACATCGACTGAATCTCACGTTCGATCGGCTCGGTCACCAACTCCTCTACCTCCTGCGGCGTAGCCCCGGGATATTGGGTGATTAACACGGCGGTCTTAATCACAAAGGGCGAGTCCTCTTTCTTGGGTAGTTTAAAGAATGAGACAACCCCGCCGATAAGTACCACCGCCAAAAAGAAGTAGATTACCTTCTTATTTTCAAGCGCATATTTTGGAATATTCATCTTTTCGAGGGGTTATTCAGTCAACAACTTCACTTTCTGACCCTCCTTCAAGCGGGTCGATCCAGCCACGACAACCTGCTCGCCGGCAGCCAATCCTTCGGTGACGATCACCACTCCGCGACCTGTCACATCTTCGCCTGCAATCTTGCGCAGATGGACAGTAGAATCCTGCGAATCAAAGACATAAAGATGAGGTGCTTCATCTCCCGTCACCGCAACAATCGAAGAGATCGGAACCGTACAAGCAGCCTTCCGATCCGCATTGGCTCGGCGTAAGGTTACACGACAGGTAAAGCCCACAGCCACATTATAATCACGCAGATTGAAACGCGAATCGTTGATGTGGAGAAACACCGGAACTCCCGAACCATCAGGCGACGCAGGGACATACTCTTTGACCTTGGCCTTGAAGTAGGTACCGCGGTAGTTTTCGAACTCAACGTAGAGTTCGGGGTTCGAAAGCAGATTTTCCAGATTGCTTTCGGGCATGGTAAAACGGATTTGCAGCAGTTTGGGGTCAACCAGACAGACAATCGAGGTTCCTTGTTGCACCTTTTGGTAATTCTCAACGTACTTTTTCTGGATAAACCCGTTGAACGGAGCACGAAGTTTGGTCTCTTCCAGCATGCTTTCGGCGTTCTCATATGCCGCCTTGGCATTATCGAAAGAGGCACGTGTGGATTCATAATCCTGATGCGAAATGGCATCTTTGGCCAATAATTTCTCGGCTCGTTCGAGTTGCGACTTGGCCGTCAGGTAGGACGATCGCTTGGCCTCGTATTGCAGTCGGTAGTCGAGCGGATCAATTTCTGCCACCACCTGACCTTTGCTGACGTGTTGCCCCTCAACCACATTCAAGGTAATCAACGGGCCACCGACCTTGAATGCCAAGTCGCAATACTGATCAGGCATCACAACGCCACTGAACGATTTATCGGTGATACCGAGGGCCTCGGCGCGCATTACCTTCACGGGGCGAAGTACCGCAGTTTCGCGCGAAGCAGTTCCGCACGATACGGCGAAAAGAGCTATCGCCATGCTCATCACGAGCGTGATTCTTGTCTTCATTGTTCTCTTATTTACAAATATTGATCTGATATTTCACACAAAAAGTTATGGATTTTACAAAGATAGCTATAATTCCAAAAAATAATAAAAAATTCGACCAATTGAAGAACAAAAACGAAACGCAAACAACTGACCCTTCCGATGACTATACTCGGTTCACTTTTTTTTTATACCATCCCACTCAATACCAAGGAAACAGATACAGACAAAGGGGGAAAACCTCCACGGTTCTCCCCCTTTGCATTTAAATACCGAGCAGATTAGCACTCCTGCTCTACTGCCTTGAAAAGCGCGACATCTGCCGTCGTCGAATTCATAATATAGGTGTAAGCCTCTCCGATCTTCCCCTCAGCCAACTTGCAGAAGACCTTCGCCGAGTTGACGTATTCCGAAGATTCGCCCGATTGACGAGCCAACAGATAGGTGATAATGATATGTCCGGCTGTTTCAACCAGACGGCGTGCATGGAAGTCTTTGAAACCACACACCTCCTTATCACCGGTCTCTACCTGAGCGGTCATCTCGATGAATTTTGCCGTCAGTTCTTTGAGTTTGGCCACCACGGGCTGCATCTCTTCCGAATAGCTCTCGGCGGCATAACGCTCGATCTGCTCTACAAATGTACCCTTGGTCACAGCATTAATCGCGGCAACCACCTGCAACTGCGAAGTACCTTCATAGATATTCATAATACGCGCATCACGATAAAGACGCTCGCAGGGATAATCCTTCATAAAACCCGAACCACCATGGATCTGAATCGCATCGTAGGCCAGCGCATTGGCATACTCCGATGAGAAGAGTTTCACAAGCGGCGTAAAACCATCGGCCAAACGAGTATAGAACTTCATCTCTTGACGCTCTTCGGGTTCGAGTCCGCGTTCGTGCGAAATGTGGGTGTGTTGTTTATAGATCTCGACAAAACGGGTTGTTTCGTAGAGCAAAGCACGCACCCCTTGCAACTTAGCCTTCATATTCGAGAGCATCTCCGAAACAGCAGCGAATTGAATAATCGGCTTGCCGAACTGCGCCCGTTCGTGTGCATATTTCAACGCCTCGCGGTAGGCAGCCTCACACGTTCCGACCGACTGTGCACCGATACCCAGACGGGCGGCATTCATCAGCGACATCACATACTTAATCAAGCCCATCTTGCGATCGCCAACCAACTGTGCGGGGGCGTTCGTGAAGACCAATTCGCAGGTCGGCGAGCCTTTGATACCCATTTTATTCTCAATGCGACGCACCTTCACGCCACCATCGCGTTTGTCGTAAACCAGCATCGACAGGCCGCGCGCATCGGTCGTACCCTCTTCGGTACGCGCCAGTACGAGCGACACATCGCCATCACCATTGGTAATGAAGCGTTTTACGCCATTCAGCAACCAAGTCTGACGCTCCTCCGACCAAGTGGCTTTCAGCATCACAGCTCCCAAATCGGAACCGGCATCCGGCTCCGTAAGATCCATGGCGCACGTTGCACCGGCCGAAACCCACGGCAGAAACTTCTGTTTGATCTCCTCCGAGGCAAACTCGTTGAGTGTTTCGGCGCAATCCTGCAAGCCCCAGATATTCTCGAAACCTGCATCGGCACGCGCAACCATCTCATTGGCCATCACGAAGCAGACGAGCGGAAAGTTCAGACCATCGTACTTGCGCGGAAGGGTCATACCACTCAACCCCGCATCGACAATTGCCTGCATGTTGACCACCGTCCCCGACGCGTATTCCACATGGTCGTTCACCACGCGCGGCCCTTCGTGATCGACCCCTTCGGCGTTCGGTGCAATGACCTCGCCGCAGACCTCACCGGCAATTTCAAGTACGCGGCGATAAGAGTCCATGGCATCCTCAAAATCTTGCGGCGCATAGTCGTAGAGATCCTTCTCGGCGAAATTACGCTCTTTCAGTTCCACAATCTTGCGCATTGCAGGATGTTGGAGATGGAACTGCAAATCCTTATTATCTGAAAAGAAATTAGCCATTACTTCGAATTTTGTTTGTAGTACTTAATCATCTTGGGAATC
>CAYOKU010000069.1:0-14316 GCA_964404645.1 uncultured Alistipes sp. | reverse complement strand
GCCGAAAGAGTATATGGTTGCCGATCAGCGATTTGTAGCGGGTCGTAAGGACGTGGTATCGTTTGTGAGCGCGCCTTTGACCGAGGCGGTGACATGGGTCGGCCCGATCGAAGCACAACTTGATGTGGTTCTTTCGACGACCGATGCCGATTTTGTGGTCAAGGTGATTGATCTCTATCCCGATGAGGGCGAACAGGCCGGATATCAGATGCTGGTGCGGGGTGATGTGATGCGGGGTCGCTATCGCCATTCGTTCTCCGAGCCGCAACCCTTCACACCCGACCAAGCGAGCCGCGTGCCATTGCGTATGACCGATGTGGCACATACGTTCCGTGCCGGGCATCGGATCATGATGCAGGTGCAGAGCTCTTGGTTTCCGCTTGCGGAGCGGCATCCGCAACAATACTTGGATCTGTGGCAATGTTCTGCCTCCGATTTTGTACCTTGTCGTGTGAGCTTGCTGCACCAGCGCGATCGCGCATCCTCTGTAACAGTTTATCAAATCAAGTAAAGTTTGGTATGAAAATAAAAGTAGCTGCCTGTCAAGTTGATATGGAGTGGGAGCATACTATCGAAAATCTCAACCGCCTTTCGCCGATTGTGGCTGCGGCCGATGCGGATATTGTGGTACTTCCTGAAATGTTTGCTACGGGATTTAAGTTGCGCCCATCGCGCGTAGCCGAACCGGCCGATGGTGCGGTTGTTACAACGATGCGCCAATGGGCGGCACAATACCGCAAAGCCGTAACGGGGAGCGTTGTAATCGCCGAAAACGGAGAGTTCCGCAACCGGATGTTCTTTGTGAAACCATCGGGTGAGATGACCTGGTACGACAAACGCCACCTATTCCGTCCGGGAGGAGAGGCGCGCGACTATACGGCCGGATCGCGCCGGGTGGTGGTCGAATACCTCGGCTGGCGATTTCTGTTGTTGGTCTGCTATGACCTCCGGTTTCCGGTGTGGAGTCGCAACCGAGGCGACTACGACGCGATTCTCTGCTCGGCCTCGTGGGCGGATGATCGGCGCGAGGTGTGGCAGACGTTGTTACGCGCACGTGCTATTGAAAATCAAGCCTATATGGTGGCAGTCAATCGCGTTGGTATCGACCCCGATGCCAACTATGTCGGCGATTCGGCGGTTGTTGATTTCAAAGGACAAACCCTTGCTGAGGCTGTCGGTGCGGAGTGTACCTTGGTGGCTGTGCTCGATTCGGATACGCAGGCGGCATTTCGTACCGAATTTCCGGCGTGGCGTGATGCCGATGATTTCGTATTGAAAATCTGATCGCTTTGTTTTTCGCGCTGAAAATCGTATCTTTGCAAGTCCCCGATGGCTCATTGCTCAATAAAATGGCCGCTCGGCTCGTTATACAGCATTATGAGAGAAGATACGATCAAAATACTCGGCGCACGGGTGCATAACCTTAAAAACGTCGATCTTGAAATACCTCGCCACAAATTGGTGGTCATCACAGGTTTGTCTGGTTCCGGAAAATCCTCGCTGGCCTTCGATACGATCTATGCCGAGGGGCAACGCCGTTATATGGAGACGTTGTCAACCTATGCGCGTCAGTTTGTCGGGGCTATGGAGCGTCCCGATGTCGATAAAATCACGGGACTGAGTCCGGTGGTGGCCATCGAGCAGAAGACGACCAATAAAAATCCACGTTCAACGGTGGGTACTGTGACCGAAATCAATGATTTTTTGCGACTGCTTTATGCACGAGCGTCACGAGCCTATTCGCCGGTGACGGGAGAGGAGATGGTACATTACACCGATGACCAGATCGCCGAACTTATCTTGGCGGGCTTTGACGGCCGTAGAATTGCACTGATGGCTCCGGTCGTCAAAGGTCGCAAGGGCCACTATCGGGAGTTGTTCGAGTCGATGGCTAAAAAGGGCTACATCTATGCGCGCATAGACGGTGAGATTCGCGAAATATCGTCCGGAATGCGCCTTGATCGCTATAAAATTCATACGATTGATCTGGTTGTCGATCGACTGGTAGCTGCTGAGGAGTCGCGCGAACGGCTGATGACCTCGCTCAAAGAGGCTATGCGGCAAGGAAAGGGGACGATGGCTGTCTACGATTATGGAACTGAGCAGCAGCGTTTCTACTCACGTCACCTGATGTGCCCCTCAACCGGTGTTGCCTTTGAAGATCCCGCACCCCATACCTTCTCCTTCAACTCGCCCAAAGGGGCTTGCCCTCATTGCAATGGATTGGGCGAGGAGGCGGTATTCGATCTGGCAAAGATTGTTCCCGATATGCAACTTTCGTTGCGCGAAGGGGCGGTTGAGCCGTTGGGTAAATACCACAACAACCTGCTTTTTGCTATCCTCGAAATGCTTGGTCGTCGTTACGATTTTACTCTGGATGACCCACTCGAAACACTCTCCGAGGAGGGTTTGAATGCCCTTTTATACGGCGATTCCGAACCGTTAACGGTGAATCTCTCGGAGTTCAGTTCTTCGGGTGGCAACCAATATCTGTCGTGGGAGGGTGTTGCCGAGTATATCGGTCGTACCGAGGACGATGACTCGAAACGCGGCCAGAAGTGGCGCGATCAGTTTCTCGTCTATCGCAAATGTTCCGTTTGTGGAGGCACACGTCTGCGGAAAGAGGCCTTGCAGTTTCGGGTGGGGGGTAAGAATATCGCCGAAGTTTCAGCCTTGTCGATCGCCGAATTTTCGGCGTGGATGGCTCCCATTGAGGAACAACTGACCGAAAAAGAGCTCCGTATTGCACAAGAGATCATTAAGGAGATTCGCGAACGGTTGCGCTTCTTGATGGATGTGGGGTTGGGCTATTTGTCGTTGGCGCGCTCCTCGCGTTCGCTGTCGGGAGGAGAGAGCCAGCGAATTCGGTTAGCCACGCAGATCGGGTCGAAATTGGTCAATGTACTCTATATTCTTGATGAACCTTCGATCGGACTTCATCAACGAGATAATCAGCGTTTAATCAATAGCTTGAAGGAGTTGCGCGATGCCGGTAACTCGGTCATTGTCGTTGAGCACGATGAGGATATGATGCGTGCTGCCGATTATATTGTCGATGTAGGTCCCCGTGCCGGTCGCAAAGGCGGGCTTATCGTAGCCGCTGGTACTTTTGATGATATACTTCATTCGCAGACGATTACAGCCGACTATTTGACGGGGCGGCGGCGTATCGAAATCCCCGAATCGCTGCGCAGCGGAACGGGGGAGCGAATCACCATTCGCGGTGCGCGTGGCAACAACTTGAAAAACATTACGGTAGAATTTCCGCTTGGAAAATTTATCTGTGTGACCGGTGTTAGTGGCTCCGGTAAATCGACCCTGATTAATGAAACTTTGCGCCCGATTCTTGCCAAAGAGCTGTATCGCTCCTACGATCAGCCGCTGGAATACGATGCCATCGAAGGAATCGAGCAGATTGATAAGTTGGTTGTGGTCGATCAATCTCCGATAGGTCGTACACCGCGATCGAATCCGGCAACATATTCCAATGTCTTTGCCGACATCCGCAAACTCTTTGAGATGACCCCCGATGCTCAGATTCGCGGTTTCAAGGCGGGGCGTTTCTCGTTCAATGTCAAAGGAGGCCGTTGTGAGGAGTGTCGCGGTGCGGGTGTACAGACCATTGAGATGAATTTTTTGCCCGATGTCTATGTGCGTTGTAAGGCATGCGGCGGTCATCGGTATAATCGCGAAACGCTCGAAGTGAAATACAAGGGCAAAAATATCGACGATGTGCTGAATATGACGGTCAATATGGCGGTTGAGTTTTTTGAAAATATTCCGGCTATCTATCAGAAATTGCGTGCTATTCAGGAGGTTGGACTGGGCTATCTGACACTTGGGCAGCCCTGTACGACTCTCTCTGGAGGCGAAAGCCAGCGCATCAAACTTTCGGCCGAACTCTCCAAACGCGATACGGGGCGGACGCTTTATATTCTCGATGAGCCGACAACGGGACTTCATTTTGAGGATATTCGTCTTCTGTTGGAGGTGCTCAATAAACTGGTAGATCGGGGCAATACGGTGATTGTGATTGAGCACAACCTCGATGTGATCAAGGTGGCCGATCATCTGATTGACATGGGGCCTGAGGGTGGTGCTGCCGGCGGAGAGGTTCTTGTCTGCGGGACACCTCGCGAAGTGGCACAATGCGAGCGCAGTTATACGGGCGAGTTTCTCCAAAAAATAGTTCTTTGATGCAAATTTCACAGCACTCCGAAATCAACGGGATTGTTTAGGCACTGATTTTGCTTTTGTAGCCGTAACCAAAACCTATTACGTGCTATGAAAAAAACAGTTATCTTGATCGTTGGTGTGTTGTTGTGTGCCGTGGCGATCACCGTTATCGGTCAGAAAAAAGTGCTGACGCCGAAAGAAGAACGCCGCGAGGTGCGTGAAAAACGACGTGCAGAGCGTATTGCCAACTATGAGAAATTTATGGATTCGCTCGTGTTGTCGAAGAATTTCCAGTTCAATCCTCAAACGATGCAACGGCAGCCGGCCGGCCCGCTGCGCCAACTGCTCAACCCTTCATTCGATGTGGGTGTATGGGACGGAACAACGGCTGATATTTGCCTGCCTTATATAAAAGGTTATGTGCCGCCTTATTACGTCACGATTATCAACTATACGGTTCCCAACTTACAGGGATACACCACCGAGCAGACCAACGAGGGGTGGATGGTGACCTTCTCAACCTCGCTTTTTTCCGCTTCGACCTATACGTTCACCTTTGAGATCTATTCGCGCACGGGCGGAGCTAACTTGACAATCACCAACCCGTGGTATAGCCCTGTGCAGTATAGCGGAACAATTTCGCAACTTTATTAGGGCCGTGCAGATTTGTAACCGTTCTGTTTTGTTCTCGATTCGCCTTGTTCCTTAAAGTTACTGTTTCATGAAAAAGTCTGTGTGGCAACATCCTGTTGCAAAATCGACCCGTTTGAGTGATGTGCTCCCCGCTTCGGCGGGGGCTTTTGTCCGAATAGTTGCTGTTTCTGCCGCTTTGATTTGCACGGGAGTTGTTTTCGGACAGACTCCGCAGTATAGCGTTACCCCATCGGTGGTCGATAGTGTGCCGCAAACCACAGTTGTTCCTGTGCAGCAAACTCCGTCACGAATTGTGATGCGCACGACCGTCTACGAAGAATCTACCCGCAATATGGATCGTACCGAGCGACGAGCCTACCGTGCCAAGGTCTATGCGGCACAGATCGACTCTCTGGTTCAGTCGCGCAATTATCTCTTTTTTCCGGTGTCGATGCAGGAGATTCCGGGTGGTCTTGTGCGTTCGGTCTTTGCCGACTATTTCTATTTCGGGATGTTCGTCGACCATGTCGAGGTGCATCTGCCTACCGAACGGGGTATTACGCAATATGTCGAGATTTTGAATTTTGATTCGATGTCGGTGCGCAACTATCAAGCGGCGCAGGTGCAGTGGGGGTGGAGTGTGTCGTTCAATGTCGCCAATGGTGATGACCTCTACCACGTTGATTTGGCCGTATCGACCGCGACCGGCGAAACCGTGTTGACGCTGATTCTACCGGCAGGAGTTACGATGCGCTACAATGGGGAGTTGAGAATGCAACGTTAAAAATTGGGCGATGCGATTTGAATCTTACCGCATCGCCCGAATTTTTAATTGGACTATATGATCACAGGGAAATATATGTTGCCCTTGTCGAGTGCTACGATTTCGAGCTCCTACATTTAATTGTAAGACGAAACAACGTGACACTCTTTTTTTTTGTCACTTTCCGTTATTGATCATCTGCCAATCGGTGTATCAATGCCACGGCCGACACCGAAACCCCCTCTTCGCGTCCCTCGAATCCCAGTCGTTCGGTGGTGGTGGCTTTGACCGATACACGGTCGAAATCAATCTCCATAGCATTGGCCAGAGCCATACGCATCGCATCAATATGTGGCCGGAGCTTGGGCGTTTGCATCCGGATCGTGCAATCTATGTTGCCGATTGTGTAGCCCTTTTCACGGAGCAAATCTGTGACACGGCGCAGCAGAATTCGCGAGTCGATGCCGGCATAGTCGGCCGAAGTGTCGGGAAAATGCAACCCGATGTCGCCTAATGCAGCCGCACCCAATAAGGCATCACAAATGGCGTGGATCGCCACATCTCCGTCCGAGTGGGCGACAAATCCCTTGTCGTGGGCAATGCGTATGCCGCCCAATACAAGTGGCAGTCCTTCGCGCAGTTGGTGCACATCGTAACCGTGACCTATTCTAAAATCCATCATTCAACGAATTGTTTTGGTCAAAGTTACCGCTTTTTTCGAATTATTACAAGATTTGTTTTACAGCGGATCGGCAAAGGTCAACTCCACAACATAATCGACTGCGGTGGGCGTTTCGGGTAGATAGAGCATGACGCCACACTCCGTAACCTTGAATTTTAAAGGCCTCTTGTCGGTGAAGACGCGCGCCTCTTTGAGTCGGTTTTGTCCGTAATAGGGGAGTATGAATCGGGGCGTTTTGGCCGATAAAATATGTACATAGAGCTTGTTGCCGTGCTGCGTGGTGGCCCCCCAATCGCCCTGCTCTACCACACCGCCTTCGGTCCCATAGATGGTTTCTCCGTAGGTTTTGAGCCATGAACCGATTGCCGAGAGCCGTTCGATGGCCTCTTCGGGCAGAGTCCCGTCGGGACGTGGGCCGATGTTGAGCAGCAGGTTGGCTCCTTTGCCGGCCGTGCGCACCAGATAGCGGATCAAGTCATCGCTCGATTTGTAATCGTGGTCGGTAATGCGATAGCCCCACGAGCTATTCATCGTCTGGCATGTTTCCAGCGGTAGTGCACTGATTACCTGACCGGAGAGCCCGTGGTCGTTACGTCCCGGAATGTCACGTTCGAAGATCTGGATATCTTCGCCGGCAAAGGGGGTGATGTGGTGGTTGTTGCCCACCAGACAAGCCGGTTGCAGGCGATGAATCAGTGCGTATTGCTCGTCGAGGTTCCATTTCTCGGCCGTCATTCCGCCTTTGTAGCCATCCATATCCCACATACCGTCAAACCAGATTGCACCGATCGGGCCGTATGAGGTCAACAGTTCGGTCAACTGCTCGTTCATGAAACGGAGATAGTGTGCCCATGAATCGGCCGTACCATCGGGACGTTCGGTTTTGAGTCCTGTGCGGCCGCGCGGATAATAGTCGGTACGTCCCCAGTCGAGGTGTGAATAGTAGAGGTTGAGCAGGAGTCCTTCGCGTTGGCAAGCAGCGGCCAATTCGCCGATCACATCGCGAGCAAACGGAGTTGCCTGCTTGATGTTGTATGCCGAGGCGTGGCTGTCGAACATCGAAAAACCATCGTGATGACGAGATGTGATACAGATGTACTTGGCACCGCCGGCCTTGATCGCTTCGACCCAACGTTGAGCATCGAATTTCGCCGGATTGAACCCACGGGCGAGGCGGGCGTATTCGTTGTAATTGATCGGCTCGTTCTGCAAGACCCATTCTCCCTGTCCCAGCATAGAGTAGATGCCCCAATGGATAAAGATGCCGAAACGGGCATCGGAAAACGTGCGCCGTGCGGCGAGGTTTTTGGGCGAGGGGGTGTAGGCAGTCTGTGCATGGGCTGAACAGACAAGTGTGAGTGCAAAAATAAGTGCGACAAGGTGTTTCATCTGATTTAAGGTTATGAGTGAGTTTGTTTGGTTAGAGCGAAGTTACTAAATATTTCGGCGCAAGCCAAAGAAAAGTGAGTTTCTTATTATCTTTGTATGTGAAATTTGTCTGCCTGCAAATGTTTTTTTAGAAAATAATCATGATGAGAAAGATTGAAGTTTGCTGTTCGAGTGTTGCCGATGTGATAGAGGCTGAGACTGGTGGGGCTTGCCGTGTCGAGTTGTGCTCGGTGTTGGATGTGGGAGGAGTGACTCCGAGCGGCGGTTGTATCGCACAATCTGTTATGCAACGCGGGCGGCTTCGCATCCATGTGCTGATACGCCCACGTGAAGGCGACTTCATCTATACCCCCGAGGAGGTGGCTACTATGGTGGCCGACATCCGTCTGTGCCGTACATTGGGGGTTGATGGCGTGGTTGTGGGCGCGCTGACACCCGATTTCCGGATTGATCGCCCGATTCTGCGGCAACTGATGGATGCGGCAGGTAGTTTGTCGGTCACATTTCATCGTGCATTTGACTGTTGTGCGGAGCCGTTTGAGGCGATGGAGCAGATTATAGAAGCGGGCTGCTCGCGTATTCTGACATCGGGACAAGCGGCCACGGCCGAGTTGGGTTTGCCGTTGCTGTCGCAGTTGGTCGAACGCGCCGCCGGACGGATTATTATCATGCCGGCAAGTGGCATTACACCTCAAAACATCGCCCTTATTGAACGCCAGAGCGGAGCTCCCGAATTTCACGCCAGCGCGCGCCGTGCTGTTGCCGCACCGGTGGAGGGCAACAGCACGTTCGCTTTTGGTGCAAATCCTACGGCGAAGACGCACCGAGATGTAGTCTTACAGCTTTGTAATCAACTCGTTTAACTGTTCGGAAAGAGCCGTGTTGTAACCCTGCGAGAAGTAGACCACACGTCCGAACGAATCGGCAACGGCAACGGCCGGTAGCGATTTAGGTTCGGCGTTGCACCCTTGACAGAGCATCGTGCGCACCGCACCGTTTCGGTCAATGCCATAGGCGACCCCCTCGATCCCCTCCAAGCGTGCTCGATCAAACAGCGCGGCTTCGCGTTCATCGGTGAAGAGGACGACCGTCTTACGTCCCCACTTGTTGAGCGTGTTGCTCATCGAGAGGAGTGCTCGTGTGGCGTGAGTGGTCGGTTCGTCTTTTGCTCCGGCCACAACGATGATGAAATATCCGCGGCCTGTTGTCGAAAGCAACGAGCGAGGCGTTGTTTCGCCAATGGGGGTGTAGAACTGTTCGGCATTGATATTGCCGATGACCGCAATCTCGCTTTGTGCTCGGCGCATCACAAGCTCGGTCTGGGTTGTGGTGTTGGGTTGTATGGCGAAGAGTTCGAGGTGTGCGAGCACCTCCCCGCTTGCCATGCGCGAACCCGATGTGAGCAGATAGTAACCCGTGTCGAGTTGATAAGGCTTGGCGATCGTGTTCTTCCACGTCGCTTCGGCTCCTGCCTCTGTGGCATCTCCCTCTTCGAAATTGAGCAGTTGCGCCACACCCCCGTTCAAGCGGGCAATGGTGAAGTGGCGGTAATAGATCGGGTTAGGTACGATCTGGGAGGGGGTATAGGTTGCTTGCAATGCTCCCTGTGCCGACTTTATCGGCTCCGCTGCCCCCAATGTGACGGTATGCCATTGTCCGTCAATATGGTATTGTGTAGCTCCTGTTACCATCTCGATACGTGCTGGAATACCATATGCACGACAAAGTGCCACAAAAAAGGTATTCAACGAACGTGAATCGGCATAACGGGTACGCCATACGCCGGCCGGAGAGATCGCCAACCGATGCGGATTGAGTGAGTCGGCAACGGTGATTTGTTCGGCGCACCATCGTGCCAATGTGTAGGGGTCGCGTGCCGCATCTGCTGCCGTGGGTAACTCCTTGCTGCCGCGAATGAGTGAACGAAACGGACGGATCAACTCAGCATCAATGCGCGGCGAGAGTAGATATGCCCCATAGAGTGGGGATCCGTTGTTGGGCGTTGCCGTAAGCAGGGCTTCGGTGAGATAGGCTGCCGGCGTATCGCGGAGATCTTTGGCTGTGACGTTTTCGAGCAAAAGTAAGGCATCGTTACGAAGCGAGTCGGGGGTATTTTGAATGAATTGCAGTACCTCTTGCCAATTTCCCTCGCTGGCGATCAGCAGCCGAGCGGCGCGCTCGCCGTATGGTTTTGCCCGCTCTTCGTTCATGAACGTTGCGGTGTAGGCCTCTCGAATCGAATCCTCGACGTGCAAACGGCATTTGTTTTCGGCAATTTGAGCTTCGCTCACCTCTGCCGCAATGACCCCTTCGGCCGGTGGCGTGAGGTTCAGATCGACCGATAAACGCTCTCCTATGGTGTGGTTGAGCACAACCTCCGCCTGCTCACCCTCCAACTTGGTAAATCCGAATTGATCACCTTGCGAGGCCCAAACAACGGCATCGCCAACTCCGGTAGTGAGCGAACAACGACCTTCGGAGTCGCTTTGCAGCCGCACAACGGTGTAAAGTTCGGCATAGTTATAGAGTTTGAACTCGACGGTTGCGCCTTCGACCGCTCTTCCCGAAAGATCTCGCACGGTGACTGTTGATCGCCGTGTGGCTACATAATTACCGATGACATTGATCTCGGTGAAACAGTCGTTTTTCTGAATGATATCTTCATCTCCTTGGTAGTCGCCGAAAACGCGCGTATGCATCAGCATTGCGCGAGCAGCCGGAGCGTTGAACCAGCCCAGATTGAGCACAGGCTCCGGTTCGCAAGCCCCCAGAAAATACCAATGGCCATCGACCCACACCTCGACCCACGCGTGGTTATCGTCGATGTGTGCCCAGCGGGGCGTGTAGACCTGCCGAGCCGGAATGCCGACCGTTCTCATCGCTGCCACGGTCAGCGTTGACTCCTCGCCACAACGTCCTCGACCGCGTTTTACGGTCGCCTCCGGAGATGACGTCCGTGCATCGGATGGGGTGTAGGTCACCTTTTCATGGCACCAATGGTTAATCTCTAATGCAGCATCATACATCGACAGTCCCTCGACACGGCGGCGTAACTCATCGTAATAGTTCATCCGAAATGAGTCGAGAGCCTCGTTGTTGATCCGCACGGGTAGAACAAAGTGCCTGAAAATGGACTCCGGAATGCTTTTACCCCAAGTTGTCTGCTCTTGTGAGCGCAGAGCCGTACGTACGTGGTCGGCGAAGAAGTCACCTTCGTAATCGGCTAAATCGGCCAGCGACATATATGCATAGAGAAATTCCATGGCCTCGCGTTCGCGCGTGGTCATCTCGGTGTCGAAAACACGCCACAGATCCCCTTGGGTAAATTGTGTGCGCCGCTCTTCGAAACGTTGGTGTACGTTGTGCCGATAGTCGGAGTCGGTAATGAGGTGCTGAGTGCAGCCTCCGGCTGTAAATAGAATTAGTGCAAAAAGTAATAGTCTGTTCATATTTTGGGTTGGTATTGTGTCACTTTTTTGCAAAAATAGCAAAAAAAGCTTTTGATTTAACGTATTCTTGGCCCTTTTTAAGAAATTATCTTTTTCTATTTTCTTGTGTGACACAGAATTCGAACGATTTATCAAAGCTGGTAATAACGCCCAATAAGCTTATCAAGCAGATGAACGCGTTTGGTGGATTGCTATTGGGTGGATCTGTATTGTATTCGGGGGAACTCCGATAATTTTTCAGTAACTTTCTGCGGATATTCCGAAATCAGGATTTTAGTATTATATTTGTAAATAGATTTTCAAAAATACTATTTTTATCTATGTCGATGGTTTTCCGTTTCCGCATGTTGAGCGACGAAAATGATAATTTCGTGCGCGACTACGAAGTGTTGTATGATACCACTTTGCTCGATTTCCACCAATTTATCCTGCAATCGTTGGAATATGAGGAGTGCATCTCCTCGTTTTTTACGGCAGATGACCGCTGGGAAAAATTGCGCGAATTCACCTTGATGGATATGGGGGATGGCGGCGAAGAGGCTCCCGAATCGATGGAAAAAGTGACTCTTGGCCAAATTATTCATAAAAATCGCGACCGACTGATCTACCTGTTTGATCTGTTTGGCGATCGCGCTTATTACCTTGAACTTACCGCAACCTTTGAGGCCGATCCCAAAGGAGCATACCCGCGCGAAATCTATGCACAGGCCGAAGTCCCCGATCAGTACGACCCTTCGAAAACCAATTCGGATGAGGATGAGTCGATCTTCGATGAAGTGATGGGCGATTTTAACGAATTCGAGGGCGACGATAATTATGACGATCGCGACTAAGCGGCTGATAGTTGTTGTCGGTGCTACCGGATCGGGAAAAACAGATCTCAGCATCCGTCTTGCCCAGCATTACGCCGCTCCGATCCTTTCGACCGATTCTCGTCAGGTCTATCGCGGAATGCCGATCGGTACGGCGCAGCCCGATCCACAGCAACTTGCCGCTGTGGAGCACCATTTTATCGCGTCACATGATCCTCGCGAAGGTCTCAATTGTGGCCAATATGAAAAGCAGGCTTTGGCAACACTCGAATCGCTTTTTGCCACACACGAACACGTAGTTGCCGTTGGTGGTTCGGGACTTTATATTCGTGCGCTCTGCGAGGGGATGGATGAGTTGCCGCAAGCGGACGAGGGGTTGCGGGACGAATTGTCACAACGCCTTGTCGCCGAGGGTTTAGAACCACTATTGGAGCAACTTCATGCACTCGATCCAGCCTATTTTGAGGTGGTGGATCGCCAAAATCCGGCGCGAGTTATACGCGCCTTGGAAGTTTGTCTGCAAACGGGGCACCCGTACTCCGAACAGCGTACCGGAGAACATCGCCGTAGGCCGTTTGAGATTGTGAAAATAGGTATTGATCTGCCGCGCAAAGAGCTTTATGAGCGTATTGATCGCCGAGTTGATACGATGGTTGATGCCGGATTAGAGGCCGAAGCACGAGTTCTTTACCCGTATCGCGCGCTCAATGCGTTGCAAACGGTGGGTTATCGGGAACTCTTCTCTTATTTCGATGGCGACATCTCGCGCGAAGAGGCGATTTTGCTTATCAAACGCAATTCGCGGCACTATGCCAAGCGTCAATTGACGTGGTTTCGGCGCGATGCTGAGATTCGCTGGTTTGCTCCCGATGAGATAACAGCAATGATTCGTTATATAGATTTTGGAGATTCCGAATAATTTTGTTACTTTTGCCAACGTCTTTCGCTCGAAAGACGGTGCGCCCGGATGGTGGAATCGGTAGACACGCCGGACTTAAAATCCTGTGGCCAGCAATGGCCGTGCCGGTTCGATCCCGGCTCCGGGTACGAGAAATGCCTGTTAATTGACTGATTAACAGGCGTTTCTATTTTTTTTGTAAGGTGTACTGAAAGTGGATCAAGTGCAATATCCGGTGGGACGCCTCAGTTTAAGCAAGAAGTTTTGAGAGTCTAAAAATGATGGAATGTCTAACTTTACCCGCACAAAAGTTTGGCATTCCAAAAATAGAACTTACTTCTATTTGCCTGCTGTTTCTCTACCATTCGCCATCCTTGCTTCGAGTACCTTTTTCAGATTATCCCGTGACGAGAGTCCCAGTTTGGCGCGTATATGGGAGCGTTGGCTGCATATATTGGTTTCTGTTTTTCCCAGTTCTCTGCACATTTCAGGGAGCTTGTAGCCTTTGAGTATCAGGTCGCATATCTCAATTTCGGAGCGTGCCAACTCAGGAAGCCGCTCGGTGAGCAGCGAGTAGTCTATCTGCTCCTGCTCTATCAGGTAGCGTACCTTTTTGCGGATGTTCTTCTCGGCACGCTCACCTACCAACTCCAATACTTCGGCAATTTCCGATTTTTTCATCCGATCTTCTCGTGCTAACGATAGCAGAGCGTCCAGTTGCTTTTTGCTGACCTCAAACTGCTGCGAGATCTCCTCGTTCGCCTGTTTAAGTTCTCGGTTTTCAGCCTCCATCTTGTGCACCATCCTGCCCATAAATTGGGAGTAGATAGCAAAAAGTACGAACATAATCGTAAATATAGGCAACATTGCCAATAGAATAGAGCTTTTTGAAAGCATTGTGGCTACTGTATAAGAGAGAAGAGCTACTACGCATATAAGCACATTCATATTTTTCACCTGTGAGAGATAGACCACCACGTAGCTAAACAGCAACAGGGTCATATCCACCAATACGATACCGTCCGACATCCCTGTTGCCGGAGAGGTTACGGCAGCGTAGATCATCTTGTCGCACGCCATAACGATATAGAGCAGGATATGCAGGTAGAGGGCTTTTTTTAGGGTTATTGCCTTGAAGTAGAAAAACAGGAAGAGAACCACCGGCAAAAGGATAAAAAGCGAATTATTGATGTAAAAGAACAGCCCACGTAACCCGGCGTAGAGAATAGTCGAGGCGATACTGATAAAAAGGATGTTGAGTTCAGAGCATAGAAAGATGGCGAGTTGCTGCTTTTCCAAGAGCGAACTCTCACGATTCATCCCGAAAGTGTGAAGAATAGAGTCCCAGATTTTATGTTTTTCCATTGGGCGGCTTTTCTGCTTTTGATAGGCAAATATAAGAAAAATTGTAAAAAAGAGCAAGGCGACATCTGTTTTTAAGGTATTTTAAGGTAAAAAAGATGCATTTTCAAGGTTTTTTGCCGTAAAATAAGTGATAAAAATGAGATGAAGGA
>CAYOKU010000068.1:0-14344 GCA_964404645.1 uncultured Alistipes sp. | reverse complement strand
GCAAGGTATCGATCATTCCGTTGGAGGTGATCGTGCGCAACGTCATCGCCGGTTCGATGGCGCAGCGTTTGGGCATCGAGGAGGGTACGCAGCCCCAAAACGTCATCTTCGATATCTGCTACAAGAAGGACGAGTTGGGTGATCCGCTCATCAACGACCACCACGCAGTGGCACTCGGTGCGGCAACTTACGAAGAGCTGAACCAGATCTATGCCATGACGGCCAAGATCAATGAGGTGCTGATGGGTCTTTTTGCCAAGATGAATATCAAGTTGGTGGACTTCAAGATCGAGTTCGGTAAGACCTCCGATGGTGAGATCGTATTGGCCGATGAGGTGTCGCCCGATACATGCCGCTTGTGGGATGCCACGACCAACGAGAAACTCGACAAAGACCGCTTCCGCCGTGATCTGGGTAAAGTACGCGAGGCTTACGAGGAGATTTTGGCGCGTTTGAAGCAAATTACCGAATAAGATGATGCAGCCGATTAGCGACCGCGAGTTGCACGAGGAGTGCGGAGTGTTCGGCGTCTTCGGAGTGTCGAACGCCGCGTCGCTGACCTATTATGGGCTTCATGCCCTGCAACATCGCGGACAAGAGGGAGCCGGTATTGTCACGGTGGACGATGCTGGTGCATTTGGTCGTATCAAAGGGACAGGATTGGTTACCGAGGTTTTTGATGAGCAGAAACTCTCGACCTTGAAAGGGGCCATGTCGATTGGTCATGTGCGTTATACAACGGCCGGTGGCGGGGGTATCGAAAACGTACAACCGTTCCTGTTTCGTCACAATACGGGCGATTTTGCGCTGGCGCACAACGGTAATATCGTCAACTCCGAATTGTTGCGCAGGTATCTCGAAAACAAAGGCAGCTTGTTTCAATCGACCTCCGACAGCGAGATTCTGGCGCACTTGATTAAGAAGGAGACTCGTTACCACGATCGTCCGAGAATCTACTCAATCATTGATGCCCTCAATATGTTGGAAGGGGCTTTTGCGTTTCTGATTATGACCGCCAATCGCATCTATGCGTGTCGTGATAAATACGGCTTGCGGCCGTTGTCGATCGGACGATTGGGTGACGGATATGTGGTGGCCAGCGAAACCTGCGCTTTTGATGTGATCGGAGCGGAGTTTGTGCGCGATGTTGAGCCCGGGGAGATCGTCACGATTGACGGTCAGGGGTTGCGCAGCCGTGACTACTCGATGTACAAACGGTGCGAGATGTGTTCGATGGAGTATATCTACTTTGCCCGTCCCGACAGCGACATTGAAGGTCGTAACGTCCATGCTTTCCGCAAAGAATCGGGACGACTCCTCTATGGAGAGGCTCCGGCCGAGGCGGATATCGTGGTAGGTGTGCCCGATTCGAGTTTGAGTGCTGCGATGGGTTATGCCGAGGCGAGTGGTTTGCCTTACGAAATGGGGCTGATTAAGAATAAATACATCGGTCGCACCTTTATTCAACCCTCGCAAGAGTTGCGCGAGAAGGGTGTGCGGATGAAACTATCGGCGGTGCGGTCGATCGTCAAAGGAAAACGAGTGGTATTGATTGACGACTCGATTGTACGAGGAACCACTTCGCGGCGTATTGTTGCGATGCTGCGCGAAGCAGGTGCCGATGCGGTGCATGTGCGTATTGCCAGCCCACCGATGACCGACCCCTGTTACTATGGGGTCGATACCTCATCCCGTGATGAGTTGATCTCGGCACGACAGAGTGTGGATGAGGTACGAATGGCGATCGGAGCCGACTCGTTGTCGTTCCTCTCGCCGGAGGCGTTGCTCAAAGCGGGAAAACGCAAAGAGCTCTGCATGGCTTGCTTCACGGGGCAATATCCCACGTCGTTGTATCAGCCGGATAACGAAGAAACGATTAAAATATAGCTAATTATGGCACAATCCTATGAAAAGGCCGGTGTGAATCTCGAAGCCGGATACGAAGTGGTGCGCCGCATCAAAAAACATGTTGCCTCGACCTCGCGTTTGGGGGTGATGGGCAATATCGGAGCCTTCGGAGGTATGTTCGACCTCTCGGCTCTCAACGTGAAAGAGCCGATCTTGGTGAGCGGAACCGATGGTGTCGGAACCAAACTCAAATTGGCGTTCGAAATGGACAAGCATGATACGATTGGTATTGATGCTGTGGCCATGTGCGTTAATGATGTGTTGGCGCAGGGCGCAGAACCGTTGGTATTTCTCGACTATGTGGCTGTGGGTCATAACGAACCGCAGAAGATCGAAGCAATTGTTGCCGGTGTTGCCGAAGGGTGCCGTCAGGCTGGCTGTGCACTGGTGGGCGGCGAAACGGCCGAGATGCCGGGCATGTACACCGAGGGCGAGTACGACATCGCCGGATTTACGGTCGGTGTGGTGGAGAAGTCGCAACTCATCGACGGTTCGAAGGTCAAGGCGGGTGACGTATTGGTGGGTATCGCCTCGACGGGCGTTCACTCCAACGGATTCAGTCTTGTGCGTAAGATCGTGTCGGACAATGCACTCGATCTGCACAAATCTTATCCCGAACTCTCGAATAAACTGCTGGGCGAGGTGTTGCTGACCCCGACGCGCATCTATGTCAAACAGGTGCTCGAAGTGATCCGCAACTGCAATGTGCATGGTATCAGTCACATTACGGGCGGTGGATTCGATGAGAATATTCCGCGTATTCTCCACGAGGGGCAAGGCTTGGAGATCGAAGAGGGAACATGGGAGATTCTTCCCGTATTCCGTTTCCTCGAAAAGTACGGCAAAGTGGCGCACCGCGAGATGTTCAACATCTACAACATGGGTATCGGTATGGTTATCGCGCTCGATGCCGCAGAGGCACAAAAAGCGATCGAAATCTTGACGGCGCAAGGCGAGAAAGCCTCGGTGATCGGTCGTGTGACGGATCGCGAGGGCGTTGTAATCCGCTGATAAGATGCGGCGACTTGCGGTCTTTGCCAGCGGAAACGGTACCAACTTCGAGGCGATCGTGCGTGCCTGCGAGCGTGGAGAACTTGATGCAAAGGTGTTGCTCATGGTCTGCGATAAACCCGATGCGCGCGTGGTCGAACGGGCTGCGGCGCATGGCGTGGAGTCGTTCGTATTCTCACCCAAGGCCTATGTGGCAAAGGAGGATTACGAACGCGAAATTGTGCGGCGGTTAGATGCTGCGGGAGTCGAGTTGGTCTGTCTGGCCGGATACATGCGTATTATCGGTGAGGTGTTGCTCACGGCGTATAACGGCCGGATCATCAATGTGCACCCCTCTCTGTTACCGGCTTTTCGCGGTGCACACGCCATTGAACAGGCGTTGGAGTACGGGGTGAAGGTCTTCGGTGTGACGATCCACTATGTCGATACCACGTTGGATGGGGGGCGTATTATTGCACAACGCTCTTTTGAGTACGCAGGCAACGATGTTGCGGAGTTGGAACAAATGGTTCATGCAACGGAGTATCCGTTGTATATAGAGACAATTAAAAAGTTATTGGAAAAATAGGAATATGAGAGCATTAATTAGCGTAAGCGATAAGAGTGGCGTTGTTGACTTTGCCAAAGGACTGCGCGCGTTGGGCTGGGAGGTAATTGCTACCGGCGGCACGATGAAACTGTTGGCAGAGAGCGGTGTTGAGGTTATTAATATCAGTGATGTGACGGGATTTCCCGAAATTTGTGACGGTCGTGTGAAGACCCTGCACCCTAACGTGCATGGTGGCTTGTTGGCGCGTCGCGATGATCCGGCACACCTCGAAGCGTTGAAGGAGAATGGAATCGAGTTTATTGATCTGGTTTGTGTTAACCTCTATCCGTTCCGGCAAACGATCTCGAAAGCCGATGTAAAGATGGAGGATGCAATCGAAAATATAGATATCGGTGGCCCTTCGATGCTGCGCTCGGCGGCGAAAAACTGGGCGGATGTGACGGTGGTTTGTGATCCGGCAGACTATGCGCAGATTCTTACGCAGATCGGGACTTCGGGAAACACCGAAAAACAGACCCGTCTGCAACTCTCGGCTAAGGCCTATACCCACACGGCCGAGTATGACTCGATGATTGCTACCTATATGCGTGCGCAGGCCGGTTTGAACGAGAAGTTATTCCTCGAATTCGATCTGGTGCAATCGCTGCGTTATGGCGAAAATCCGCATCAATCGGCCAAATTCTATCGAGAGGAGAATGAGGTTCCCTATTCGTTGGCCTTTGCAAAACAGTTGAACGGCAAGGAGTTGTCGTATAATAATATTCAAGATGCTAATGCGGCACTCTGCATCGTGCGTGAATTTGATCGCCCGTTCTGTGTCGGTTTGAAACATATGAATCCTTGTGGTGCAGCCGTGGGGAAAGATGTAGTAGAAGCGTGGACAAAGGCCTACGAGGCTGATAAGGTGTCGATTTTCGGCGGTATTGTGGCAACGAATTGCACGGTAACACGCGAAGTTGCTGAATTGATGAAGCCGATCTTCCTCGAAATTATCATGGCTCCTAAGTTTGACGAGGGGGCTCTTGAAGTGCTGTGTACGAAGAAAAATCTGCGACTTTTGGAGGTTGATATGACTGCCGGATCGGTAGATCCCAAACAGTATGTCAGTGTCAACGGTGGTCTGTTGGTGCAGGATCTCGATGTAGCCACCAAGGAGGTGAACGCGGAGATGTGTGTGACCGAGCGTAAGCCGGCCGCAGCGCAAATGGACGACCTGAACTTCGGTTGGCACATTGTCAAGCATGTCAAATCGAATGCGATTGTGGCGGTAAAGGAGGGTCGGACATTGGGTGTCGGTGCTGGGCAGATGAACCGGATCGGGTCGGCGGAGATTGCGCTAAAACAGGCTCACGCAGCCGGCGTGACCGAAGGTCTGGTGCTTGCTTCGGACGGGTTCTTCCCTTTTGATGACTGTGTGACGCTTGCGGCCGAGTATGGTGTGACGGCAATCGTGCAACCCGGAGGGTCGATGCGTGACGAAGATTCGATCCGCATGGCAAATGAAAAGGGGATTGCGATGGTATTCACCGGCGAACGCCATTTTAAACATTAGTTTTCGATTTTGTAACGAAAAATATATCTATGAAAGTTCTCGTGATCGGCGGCGGCGGCCGCGAACATGCCATTGTCGATGCTTTGACGCGTTCGATGCAGGTCGAAAAAATATACTGTGCACCCGGAAATGCCGGCATCGCCCGACAAGCTGAGTGTGTAGCCATTCGAGAGACCGAAGTCGAACGGCTGCGTGATTTTGCGGCAGAAAAAGGGATCGGGCTGACGGTGGTTGGCCCCGAAGTGGCACTCGCAGCCGGTGTAGTTGACTGTTTCAAGGCGGCTGGGTTGCGCATTTTTGGCCCGACACAAGCGGCAGCGCGGATCGAGTCGAGCAAGGAGTTTGCCAAGGATCTGATGGCGCGATATGCCATTCCTACGGCCGCTTATCGAGCATTTACCGATTACTCCGAGGCGTTGTCCTATGTTTCGGCACGCTCGTTTCCGGCTGTGCTTAAATACGATGGATTGGCTGCCGGCAAGGGTGTGGTGATTGCCCAGAATCTTGCAGAGGCCGATGCTGCCCTTAAAGAGATGCTTTTGGACGATAAGTTTGGTGATGGAAAGGTGGTTGTTGAGGATTTTCTGACCGGGCCTGAATTTTCGTTTATGTGTTTTGTGTCGGGTCGTAAGGTCTGGCCGATGGCTTTGGCGCAAGATCACAAACGAGCTTTTGATGGGGACTTGGGACCTAATACGGGCGGTATGGGAGCCTACTCGCCGCTACCTTTTGTAACGGAAGAGGATGAGCAATTTGCGCTCGAAAAGGTTCTTAAACCGACTGCTGCTGCGATGGTTGCCGAGGGATGTCCCTTCGAAGGGGTGCTCTACGGCGGACTGATGAAAACTCCGCAGGGAATCAAGGTGATCGAGTTCAACGCTCGTTTTGGCGACCCTGAAACCGAAGTGGTTTTGCCGCGTTTGAAGAGTGATATCGTTGATATCTTCTGTGCGGTGGCCGATGGTGGCGATACGGAACTCGAATGGCACGATGTGGCGACGCTCGGCATCGTGTTGGCCTCAAAAGGATACCCAGAATCTTATGAGAAAGGGTACGAAATCAAGGGGTTGGATCGGTTGGATGCTGCGGTCTATCACATGGGGACGAAAACCGATGGCGAACGAACTCTAACGGCAGGCGGCCGGGTGCTGTTTGTTGTTGGTCGAGGGGCCGATTTGGCCGAAGCTCGGCGTCATGCGTTGGAAAATGTGGCACGCATTGATTGCGATCAACTTTTTCATCGCACCGACATTGGCCACTATGCGTTCGATAAATAATTAACCGATATAAAAAGCATTTCAATGATAATCAGCGGAAAAGAACTTTCGGCAAAACTGAAAGCCGAGATGGCTGCACAGGTGGCGACATTTCCCCAGAAATATGGGCGTGTGCCTCATTTGGTGGTAATTCTGGTAGGCGAGGACCCCGGCAGTGTCAGTTATGTGACCGGTAAGGCAAAGGCTTCGGCCGAGGTGGGTATTCGCAACACGACGATTCGTAACTCCTCGGATATTACCGAGGCGGAGTTGTTGACCACCATCGCCCAATTGAATGCCGATTGCGATGTAGACGGTATTTTAGTGCAGTTACCCCTGCCGAAACACATCAATGAGGATCGTGTGATTGCGGCCATCGACAAAGCGAAGGATGTAGATGGATTTCATCCGTTGAATGTGGCGGCTTTGTGGCAAAAACAACCCTGTACGCTTCCTTGTACCCCCAAAGGAATTATCAAAATGTTGAAGGCGGCAGGTGTGGAGATCGCAGGAAAACGCGCCGTGGTGATCGGACGTAGCAACATTGTGGGGTTGCCCGTGTCGAAGTTACTGCTGGATGAGAATGCCACGGTGACCATGACCCATAGTCGCACGCGCGACCTTGCTGCTGTGACACGCGGGGCGGAGATCTTGGTTGTTGCGATCGGACGCCCGAAATTCGTCACAGGTGAGATGGTGTCGGAGGGCACGGTGGTAATTGACGTGGGTGTCAATCGTGATCCCGAAAGCAGAAAACTCTGCGGCGATGTTGACTTTGCGGCTGTCGAGCCCAAAGCATCGGTCATTACACCCGTTCCGGGTGGAGTCGGCCCGATGACGATTTGCTGCTTGATGGAGAACACGATTGAGTGTTTTCTGCGTAAACAGTAATTCGGATTGCCAGAGAGCCTGCAACTACCGTTGCTGCATATTGAAAAAGTCGGCCGCATTGCTACTTAGAGAGAAGTAGCATGCGGCCGACTCTTTGATGTGGGACCATTACTTGACGGTCGGGTAATCTTCAACGGCTCCCGATGTGAAATTCGACTGCTCGTAAACGTTACCGAACGGGTCGGTAGCAACGACTCGAACCGTTGCCGTTGGGTTTTGGAGCGTATAGTGGTAGAGGTGCGTGACCGATCGGCGATCATAGTCGGAACCAGCAGCTTTGCCTAAAACTCCCATGTGATACCCCAATGCCCATGCGTCATAGCGATTATTGTCGGCTTCGAATGGGATCATTTCGCCACTCTTTGACTCGTTCTCGTAGACCTCGACCTTCCAATTCTTATCTGCATTCCAGATGTTGGCTACAATATCCGCTTCGCCTTTGTAGTAGAATTGATATTGGTTGTTGGAGGTCTCCATGTATTTGGTCGTGCCGCGGTATAATCGAATCTGGTCGTTCAACTCCATGTTTGTCCCTTTGTACTGCCAGTTGGTGATCGTTGCGCCCTTGATGCGGAAAAGGCCGTATCCGTTGGGAGTGCCATCCGTGTTGATGGTCGAGTTCCACCACGCACCGCATGCTGCGCCGTGTACATGTTCGTAGATGCCGTTCGGGTAGAGGTAATTTTCGGCGTAGTGCGTATGTCCCGACATGATGTGCACTTCGGCGTAGCCTTCGAGTAGTGACAGTACGTTCTGAACATTTTGTGCCGAACTGTTACGCAGCGGAATGTGCACACAGAGGATTATCATCTTGCTTTTGGGCACAAAACTCAAATCCTGACGCAACCACTCCACTTGGTCGTCCCGAAACCCGAGCCAATATTCATCGTGATTCGGGAAGACGATGTCGTCCATCGCCACGATATGTACATTGCCGCGATTGAACGAGTAGTTGACCGGACCCAGTGCATATTCGAAGTTGCGTTGTGCGGCGATGTCGTGTTTAACCGTGTAATCGGCCTTCTTCACCGCGATCACTTTGTTGTCGTGATTTCCCATGAGTTGAAAAACCGGCAGCCCGATCTTCTCCTCCTGCATGGCCAGCCGCATCAACGGCATGATCGCCTGTGTGTAGTCTGACTTTGCGTTGTTCCAGATCACATCGCCCAAGGTGATGGCATAGCAGCTTTTACCCTCTTTGACCACCTGTGCGGCGATATCTTTGGCAGTTTCGGCTTTGAATCGTTCGACGTGCGTGGCATTCTGACATTGCGGGTCACCGATACAAAAGAGCGTGAACTCGTTTTCCACGCCACCAGCAAGCGGTGTTAATACAAAATCATAGCGTTTACGGGTTGCATCAAGCAGTTGGCGGAATTGTGGTAGCCCGTTGTAAAGCGGTACTTCGTACTGCTCAGGTAACGAGATCATAACACCGTAGGCCAATGCATTGCGTTGTAGTTGATATGCTCCGTTCTCGTCTGTCACCGTGCAGCTAAATCCGTCGCTGACCACAACTCCCTGCAACCGATTGCCGCTCTGGTCAGTGACAATGCCGTAGAGATCCGACTCTTTGTCGATCGGGCTTTTGATGGCTGTCTCATCCTCATCGGAACATCCGGCCAAAAAACAGCCTGCAACAAACAGCAAGGAATATAGGATTGTTTTCATTGTTTTCTCTGTTTGGTTATTGATTTAATTATTGACCCATGCTGCATTCTGCCCCAGCGCGGGATTCTTGTCGAGAGCTGTCTTGGGAATCGGGTGGAGGTAACGTTGCGATGTGAATTGGCGTGCGAGGTTGTAGATCACGCGGCCGTTGCTGCCATTTTCAAGCGCGCGCACGGCATCCACTTTGATATAACGAACCCCCGGTTCGTTACCCGCATCGCCCGTGATGAAACTTACGTCGTTTATTCCATCACCGTTTAGGTCATAGGCTGTGTTGGTGGCTCCTACATAGATTCCGTACCACGTTTTGTTAAGCAGATGACCCAGATGCCAACGCATCAAGTCATCGTAGCGATGGCCTTCGAGCAGCAACTCAATGGCGCGTTCGCGGCGGATTTCGAGAATGTCGCAGTTGTCGATCTTGGCGTTGCCGTCCTCTATGCTGTAATAGGCCTCTTGGAGGTAGCTGTCGATCTGTGTTGGACGTGTGCCGGCTACACCGGCGCGCTCGCGCAGCAGACGAATTGTCTTGTTCCAAATCACATCGTCAAATTCGCCCAATTCGGCTTTTGCCTCGGCATAGTTGAGCAACACTTCGGCGTAGCGCAGGATCGGAAGGCTGTTTCCGCAGATATTCGATGCTTCGTAAGAGTCGTCATCAATGTTGTATTTCATCACCTGATAGCCGGTGTAGGAGACCGAAAAGTCGGGAGCCGTAAGCTTCGACGTTCCGCCGACGAGTTTGCGGTATGTCGGTGAGATGATGCTCTGTGCCAAGCGACAATCGCGGTTTTCGAACATTTCGGCGTATTGTTTGTTTTGATAGCCGCTTTGGTCGGTGAACCGTTTTCCGTCACGAGTAAGGTAGGTGTAGGCAAAGTCGGCATCAAGTGACCATCCCTCTCCGGCCGATCCCGATGTGAAGTCCCAAGTCAGACCATGCGTAACGTTTTTTGCCGCATCGTATTCGCGACCCCAGATGACCTCTTGTGCTTGCAGCGTAGCCGATGTAAAGAGTGATCGGTATTGGGTGGTGACATTGACCGGCGTGCTGACCAGCGAATAGACCCCCGCAGCCATCAACTCCTCGCAAGCAGCCGCAGCTTCGCGCAACCATTTGTTGTCTTTGTTGTTCTCCGGATTCCACGCTTTGCCGGTGGAGGGATCAACTGCATGATACTTGCGATAGGTTCCCTCAAAGAGGCAGATGCGGGCTTTGATTCCAAGTGCAATGTACTTGTTGATCTTTTGGTTGCCGACCCATGCGCTGCTCGTCAGGCAGTGTTCGCATGCGTAGTTCAGATCTTCTAATACCTTATCCATAACCATTTCGCGGCTGTCACGCGGCTTGTAGAGATCCTCCTCGTTGTTCGACTTGATAACATGGTCATACCAAGGTACGCCGCCGAATGTTTTGACCAATTCGAAGTAGTTCCATGCGCGCCAAAAACGTGCCGTACCCTCGTAGTGGGCATAGGTGGCTTCGCTCAACCCTTTTACCTCGTGCATACGCTCCAAAAAGGTGTTGATGTAGTAGACAAACTCCCACGTTCCGGTGCTCCAACCTCCTTGTAGCGAGGAGTTCCAGATCGGTTGGTAGAGAAATTTCGAAGTGTTGTGGGTACAGATGATGTCGCAAAAACCGTCCGTGTCGTGGGCTATTTCTGCGGCCGAAGGGGTGTATTTTTGGAGAAATCCGTTTGTGTACTTCTCCAACGAAGCCTCATCTTTGAAGTATTCATCAGTGCCGATCTGCTCCAACGGCTGCTTGTCGAGAAAATCTTCGCAGGCGGTCAATGTCAGGCAGGCAAGTATGCTATATACTATTTTTTTCATGATTCGTTTCAATTAGAAGGTAATACTCAAACCGAGGCTGAATGAACGCATGACGGGATAGCCATCGCCATCACCCGAACCGTCGCTACCGGCTGAATCCGAAAGGTCGGAGTCGCCTGCATAGATTCCTTCGGGGTCGTAGTTCTTGGCGTACTTCTTCAACGGTGTGATTGTCAGCAAATTCTCGCCTGAAAAGTAGACCCGCAGATTTTGAATGCCAGCTTTGACAAACATCTCTTTGGGGAAGGTGTAGTCGACTGTCAGGTTCTTCAACCGGATGTAGCGCGCTTTTTGCAGGTAACGGGTGTTGGGTTGCGAAAGCGGTGCTACCGAAGATTGTGCTTGGTAACCCACCATGCGTGGCCAATAGGCATTGGTATTCTGATTCTCTTCGGTGTAGCGATCGTTGTGCCACGGCAACGCGATGCTGTATGAGCGGCCATACTGTCCCCAGAAGTAACCCGACTCTTTGGCCGGATACCAATCGCGGCGACCGACTCCCTGCCAAACCATCGACAACCCGATGCCGTTCCAGTTGGCTCCTGCGGCAATGCTGTAACAGTAGCGTGGCGAAGTATTGCCGATTACGCGCAAATCACCGTGATCTTTGAGTGTGTTACTGCCGTTGTCTACCTTACCATCGCCGTTGAGGTCCTCGAACTTCACATCGCCCTTCTGCCAAGTGATGTTGTTGTTGTAGAACTTTGACATGTCGGCATAGGTTTGTGCCTCTTCGTTGCTCTTGAAGAGCCCGTTGCAGGTGTAACCCCAGATTTCACCCAATGTCATTCCCTCGTAATAGTTGTTCGAATAGTTGGTGGGCAATGTGTTGGTGGTTGCCGTGTATCGTGTGATCTTACTCTTGCTGTCCCAGATTGAAAACTTGAAGTTGTAGTTAAAATCTTTACCGGCCATCTTGAAGTTGTCGCGCCACGAGATGCTCGCCTCCCAGCCATCGGTACGCATATCTGCATAGTTGCCTTTGGGAGCTGAGTTGCCGAATACGGCCGGAAGTTCGGGGCCGGTAACATACATGTCGGTCGTATTTTTGCGATAGATATCGCCCACAACGAGCAGACGACCTCCGAACATCTCCCAATCAATACCCACATCATAGTTCGTAGCCTTCTCCCACGTCAATCCATCGGGAACCAGACTCGGTTTGTCAGCATAAACTAACGGATTACCGCCCGACAGAAAACCGTTGTTCTTTTTGATGGCGATCGTGCTGAGGAACAGATAGGGATTCATATTACCATTACCCGATGTTCCGGCCGATGCGCGAAGTTTGAGGTTATCGAGCCAACTTTTGGCTCCCTGCATGAATTTCTCCTCCGAGATACGCCAACCCACAGAACCCGATGGGAAGAATCCCCAACGTTGGTTGGTTGGGAATCGCGAGTTGCCATCGTAGCGACCGCTGAATTCGAAGAGGTATTTTCCTTTATATCCGTAGTTGGCGCGGAAGAAAGCACCGACTACCGACCAAGCATTTGACCCGTTTCCTGTCAACACGGGCAAAACGCCGGTTGTCAATGAAAGGTTGGGGTGTGATGGATCGACCACATCTGTATTGCGGGTGTAGGAGGCCAAATGGAGTTCATCTTCGATGTTCCAACCGCCCATCACCTTGACCCAATGGTTGTCGCCCAATTTCGGAGTCCATGTTAGCGTGGCGTTGCCCGAAATGCGTTCGTAGTTCGAATAACTCTCGCTATACCACGATGTTTCGGGGCGTGTTCCGACGCTTTCAGGGCCGGTGTAGTAGGTATAGGGTACAGCCATGCGGTGTAATTCGGTGTGGTTGCGGTAGTAGCTGACATCGACGTTGCCGACCAATACGTCTTTGATAAGATTGAGGTTGAATGCTGTGCGATTGGTCATGTCGAATTTATCCTTTTCGACCCATGTGTTGCCCTCGACAAATCCTGCCCAGCCCAGATAGACGGCCGCTTCGGTCCAAGTGCCATCGGGGTTTTTCTCCAACGTGACGGGGAAACCTTGGTGATTGAACATACGGGTAGGCGGAACGTCAAACGATTGTGAACCCGTGGTGAGCATCGGCTCGTGGTGGAAACGGCTCATGAACGAGGTAGAGTTCTCGACACTCAGCCATTTGTTGATTTTTACGGTTCCTTTGCCGAAGACATTGTATTGGTTGTAGCGTTCGTTGCCAGCGTTGTAGATGCCGTCTTGGTGGAAATAACGCCCCGAAACATAGTATGATGCCTTGTCGCTGCCGCCCGTGATACTCAGATTATGCTGGTGACCGGTGGTGTAGTCTTTGTAGAATTTTTTATACCAGTTCGTGTTGCCGAAATATTCGTAACGATTATTCGACGGGTTGATACGCCACTTCTCGTAAGAGGGATCGTTGTTGCGACGAGCCAACTCTTCGTACCAAGCGCGGTTGAATTTAAAAACGTTGTTGATGTTGGCCGGATCGGCTCCTCCGTGCGAATTCTGATAGGATTCGAGGAATGAGGTAGTCCAATCGTATCCGTTATCCACGATTTCTGGGGTTACGGTGCGTTTGTAGAAGTTATATGAGCCGTTGTAGGTGATCTTCATCTTCCCCTTTTCGGGCGTTTTTGTGGTGATGAGAATGACGCCGAATGTTCCGCGAGATCCGTAAACGGCTGTGGATGATGCGTCTTTCAAAACGGTGTAGCTGGCTATATCCTCGGAATTGACTGTTGTGATGTCGGTTTCGACTCCGTCCACCAAGACCAAAGCCGAGCCGCCACCACCGATCGAGTTCTTCACGCCGCGAATCTGTATGGTTGCACCGCGAGTGGGTTTACCATCGGAGAAGGTGACTGTCAGACCCGGAATAGATCCTTGGAGCGAGCGGGCGGCATTTTGGTAGGAGCTGAATCGGTTTTCGATATCTTTGCTGGATATTTGCTCAACGGCTCCTACGATGTTGCGTTTTTTCTGGATACCGTAGCCCACCACGACAATCTCTTCCAGACTCGTGTTGTCCTCTTCCAATTTAATATCAATCTTACTTTGTCCGGTTACGGGGATGGTTTGCGATTTGTAGCCGATGTAGCTGAAATGGAGATTTTCGCCTTTTTTGGCGGGGATGGTGTACGAGCCGTCAATGTCGGTGGTCGTACCTTTGGTGGTTCCCGATACAGTTACGGCAACACCGATGATCGGATTTCCGGTGGCATCTTTGACGACGCCCGAAATCCCTCCCCCTTGGGCCTGCGCATTGGCAGCAAATCCCACAAGGAGCACGATGACAGCGATAGTGCGTAGCCATGCGCCCATCTTCTGTCCGATGTTGCTTCCGTTAAGGGTGTAGCATTGTTTCATTTTACAGCATTTAAGTTGTTTTCAATCGGTTTAAACCTCGATACCTTATATATTATATGCGAGGCTGGTTGGGTGCAAGTTATTCCCGATCTGATTCACTTAAAAAGAGTGCGGTAAATAGGTAATTAGATTTATTCTTTCGTTTTTAGTTTGGTTGGGTTTGACATCTATTGTTTTCACGGGTAAAGATATGTTATTATTATTTTTTATGCAACTATTTGTATTAAAAAGATGTTAAAAAAAAGAAAAATAAATAAATAAATTTCGAGATCGTGAACTTAGTATGTTATAATATATTGATAATCAAATATAATAGCGTTTTTACTTCCGATCCATTTTGGGTAT
>CAYOKU010000067.1:0-14525 GCA_964404645.1 uncultured Alistipes sp. | reverse complement strand
GCATCTTGGCGATCTCCATGAAGTGGTTCATGCCGATGGCCCAGAAGAACGACAAACGCGGAGCGAAAGCGTCGATCGACATGCCGGCGTTGATACCTGCACGCAGATATTGCAGACCGTCGGCCAGCGTGTATGCCAGCTCGATATCGGCCGTAGCTCCGGCCTCCTGCATGTGGTAGCCCGAAATCGAAATTGAGTTGAATTTGGGCATATTCTTCGACGTGTACTCGAAGATGTCGGCGATAATCTGCATCGAGAATTCGGGCGGATAAATATAGGTATTACGCACCATGAACTCTTTGAGAATATCGTTCTGGATCGTACCGGCCAATTGGTCAAGCGTACAGCCTTGTTCCAGCCCGGTTACGATGTAGAAGGCCAAAATTGGCAATACGGCTCCGTTCATGGTCATCGACACCGACATCTTGTCGAGCGGAATACCATTGAACAACACCTTCATATCCTCTACCGAGCAGATCGACACGCCGGCTTTACCGACGTCGCCAACTACGCGCGGATGATCTGCATCGTAGCCGCGGTGTGTGGCCAAGTCGAAGGCGACCGACAGTCCTTTCTGTCCGGCAGCCAAGTTGCGGCGATAGAAGGCATTAGACTCCTCAGCCGTTGAAAAGCCGGCATATTGGCGAATTGTCCACGGACGCATAACGTACATTGTCGAATAGGGACCGCGCAGGAATGGGGCGATACCGGCGGCATAGTTCAGGTGCTCCATGCCGGCCAGATCTTCGGCCGTATAAGCACCCTTGACGGGGATTTGTTCGGCCGTCAGCCACGGCTCTACCTGTCCGCAGCCCTTCGAGGCGCAGCAACTCTTCTGTGCGCCCGTATATGTTAGTTCTGAAAATTTAGCTCTCATGATTAGATTCCCATCTCTTTAAGGTAGAACTTCAATGTTTCGAGCACGTTCGACTTCACATTGATGAAGTTCGTAATGCCCTGTGCTTCGAGTTCGGGCGTGCATGCCGGGGCTCCGGCAACCACAAGGATCGCTTTGCCACCCAATGCCTCCTTGATCTTCGGTGCAAGTTCGGCGTAATCGTCGTCCGAGGAGCAGACAACCACAATCTGGGCTTTCGATTCCAGCGCGGCTTTAACGCCCTCGTCAATTGATTTGAAGAAGGTGTTATCCTGCACCTTGATACCGGCGCAAGCGAAGAAGTTGCACGAGAATTGAGCACGAGCGCGCGCCATTGCCAACGAACCGCAGGTCAGCATGAAGGCTTTCGGCTCTTTACCGCTGCGATCGACATGCAGACGCATCTGCTCGAAGGCCATTGCTCCGCGATACGGTGCGAGTGTGTTGCCTTCGGCCGAAGGACGAGTGACTGCCTCGATCGTGACCTCTTTCGGCGCAACCTCCGTAAAGTTGGGGTACTGGTTGGCTCCCAGCAGTGTCTGACGACGAGTGGCGATGTTTTTATCTTTGGCTGCGGCCGATGCGGAGATACGCTCCTTGATAAATCCGGCCTTGTATGCCTCGGCGTAGCCGCCCTTCTCCTCAATTTGGAGGAAGAGCTTCCAAGCCTCGGCAGCAATCGACTGCGTCAGATTTTCCAGATAGTACGAGCCACCTGCGGGGTCAACAACCTGATCGAAGTGGGCTTCGTGTTTGAGTAGCAGTTCAACGTTGCGGGCAATGCGTTTCGAGAATTCGGTCGGAGTTTCGAACGAAGCATCGAACGGTGTCACTTCGAGCGAGTGTACACCGCCGATCGCTGCCGACATCGCCTCTGTTGTGCCACGGAGCAAGTTTACATAAGGGTCGTAAGCTGTTTGGTTCCACTGTGAAGTTTGTGCGTGGATCAACATCTTACCGGCGCACTCCTTTTCGGGGTTGTAGCCCTTGACGATGTTGGCCCACAGCAGACGTGCTGCGCGGAATTTGGCAATCTCCATGAAGTAGTTCGATGTTACAGCGAACGAGAACCTCAGTTTGCGTGCGGCAACTTCGGACGAAAGACCGGCATCGGTCAGGCGAGCCAGATACTCGTTTCCGGCCGAGAGGGCGAATGCCAACTCCTCAACGATAGTCGAGCCTGCGTTAGAGAAGGTTGCAGCAGAAACCGTGATGATTCGGATGTGCTTGTAGGCCTTGGTTCTCTCGATGAGAGCTGCGATCTTGGCAAAGCACTTCTCTCCGTTGGGGGAACAGAAATCACCTTTACACGAAAGGCCTTTCACGAGTGGATCAATGACGAACGCCATGTGTACCTCCTCGATAATGCCCTCTTTTTCGAGTTTGTCGATAACGATTCCGGCCAAATTGCCCATGCCTTGACCACAGAAAGTTACTTCAACGGCTGAAAGGGTGATCCCTTTGAGCAGTAGATCGAGATCGGCGGCCGTGAAACCCTCCTTCTCGATGGCGAAACCTAACGAATTGACTCCGGCGTTGAGCAGTTGTAATGCTTCGGCATTGGCTGCTTGGGGGCATTCGACGGTTACGGTTTGGTGGACAAACCACCGATTGTGTGCGTGTGTGCCACGTACATAAGGGAACTCGCCTGCCTGCGAGCCCAAAAATTTAATGCCTTCGAGGTTCTCGGCGCGGTAGTAGGGACGCACATTGAAGCCTTCGCTTGTACGCCATACCAGTTTGCGTTCGTAGTCAGCACCTTTCAGGTCAGCTGTAATTACCTCTTCCCATTTCTCGGTCGGAACCGGAGGAAACTCGGTAAACAGCTTTTCATGTTTGGTATTTGCCATAACTATTTAGAGATTAGTAATAAGTGTTGCCTATTGGTTTTAATTCATCATGTAAAGATACAAATTAATTACTGAATAGAGAAGATTTTGTGAATTAAATAACACTTCTCTCTTCATGGTCGAAATTGGATGTTGCATGGCGGTGATCGGCTGCTTGTGAAAGAGGAATATTAAGCGATACGAATAATGGTTGAAAATTGTACTAAATAACCTCTAAAAACGATATTTGTTAAAATCTGTATTTTTTGGCATCTGCTCCGAAAAATACAGCTAATTTTAGAAAAATGATGCAAATTTTAGGTAGTTGTTGCTGTAAAATGGGCTTTTTTTTGGAAAATGATATGAAAAAATGCTATTTTTAGAAAAAAATATGATTTTTGTAAAACAACATAATGTGATAATATTTACCTTTGCAACAGAAATAAAACAGATGCCGTCACGGAGGAGTGGCCGCGAGTTTGTCCGCTCGGCGCGGGCCTGTCGGGAGACAGTTGTTGAGCAAAATTTTTGGTTAGGTTTTAGTTTATATTTAACAAGGCAACTCCTCCAACGGCTTTTTTGCATTACGAATTATCACACTTATAAGGTTAGGTTAATATGTCATTACTCAGGTTCAAAATGGTCGATGCGGCCATCAATCACACGGCAGTCGAGGTCAAAGCACCCGAAGGTCGCCCCTCCGATTATTTCGGAGCGAAAGTATTTGGCCGAGAGGCGATGCGTAAGTATCTCGATAAGCGTACTTACGCAGCATTGCTCGATACGATGCAAAATCGCACGCCCTTGACACGCGAAGTTGCTGATTCGATTGCAGCCGGTATGCGTCAATGGGCTCTTGAACATGGAGCTGATCACTATACTCACTGGTTTCAACCGCTCACCGGCGGAACGGCCGAGAAGCACGATGCCTTTGCCGAACCCGATGGAAATGGTGGGGTACTCGAAGAGTTCTCCGGCAAACTGCTTTTGCAGCAGGAGCCTGATGCTTCGTCCTTCCCCAACGGAGGTATTCGCAACACCTTCGAGGCGCGTGGCTATTCGGCGTGGGATCCTGCGTCGCCCGCTTTTATTGTTGATACGACACTCTGCATACCGACCGTATTTATCGCTTATACGGGTGAGGCTCTCGACTACAAGGTTCCCCTGTTGCGTTCTCTGTCGGCTGTGGATAAAGCTGCGACCGAAGTATGTCGCTATTTCGACAAAAATGTTCAGAAGGTATTCTCTTATTTGGGTTGGGAGCAGGAGTATTTCTTGGTAGATGAGAGTTTGTGGGCGGTGCGTCCCGATTTGATGTTGACCGGACGTACGTTGATGGGGCACGAGTCGGCCAAGAATCAGCAGCTTGAAGACCACTATTTCGGAGCGATTCCTACTCGTGTCATCGCCTTTATGAAGGATCTGGAATATGAGTGCCTGAAATTGGGTATTCCGGTTAAGACTCGTCACAACGAGGTGGCTCCCAATCAATATGAATTGGCACCCGTATATGAGGAGGCCAACTTAGCTAACGACCACAACCAATTGTTGATGACGGTGATGGACAAGATCGCACGTCGCCACAATTTTCGGGTATTGTTGCACGAAAAACCTTTTAAAGGGATCAACGGATCGGGTAAACACAACAACTGGTCGCTGGGGACCGATACGGGGGTCAATCTGTTGGGCCCTGGGAAAAGTGCCTCGGAGAATTTGCAGTTCATCACCTTCTTGGTGAATGTGATTTCGGCGGTTTACAAACACAACGGGTTGTTAAAGGCCTCGATTATGAGTGCTACGAATGCACATCGTCTGGGTGCTAATGAGGCACCCCCTGCCATTATCTCGACCTTCCTTGGTACGCAGGTTTCGGCCGTGCTCGATAAGCTTGCAGCCAGCAAGGGGGACGATGCCATCCGTTTTGATGCCAAAAATGTCTTTAAGATGAGCGGAATTTCTCACATTCCCTCGCTGTTGCTTGACAATACCGATCGTAACCGAACTTCGCCTTTTGCCTTTACGGGAAACCGTTTTGAGTTCCGCGCCGTAGGATCATCGGATAACTGCGCCGAGGCGATGATTACGCTCAATACGGCTGTGTCCAACGAATTGACCGAGTTCCGCGTAGCCGTTGACGCCAAGATTGAGGCCGGAGTCAAGAAAGAGAAGGCAATCTACGAGGTGCTTAAACAGATGATTAAAGCTTGCAAAGCGGTGCATTTCGATGGTAACGGCTATTCCGATGAGTGGAAAGCCGAGGCCAAAAGACGTGGTTTGGATTGCGAAACATCGACTCCGCTGATCTTCGATCGCTATCTCGATAAATCTTCGTTGAAGATGTTTGGTGATATGGGCGTCTATACCCAAGTTGAGTTGGAGGCGCGTACCGAGGTTAAGTGGGAGACTTACACGAAGAAAATTCAGATCGAAGGGCGTGTATTGGGTGATTTGACCATGAACCATATCGTGCCGATTGCCTCGAAATATGAGGCGATGCTACTCGATAAGGTTTATAAAATGTCGCAGATCCCGGGGCTGAATGCAACTTCCGACATCGAATTGATCAAGAAAATTCAGGATCATACGGCAACGATTCAGAAGTTGACCGCAGCATTGATTGATGCGCGTAAGGTGGCGAATAAGATTGAGGACCAGCGCGAAAAGGCCATTGCCTATCACGATACGGTGGCTGTCTTCTTCGATGAAATTCGTCGCCATATTGATAAACTTGAAGAGATCGTTGACGATCAGATTTGGCCGCTACCCAAGTATCGCGAACTGCTCTTTATTCGATAGATAATTTTGCCCCGAAAACCAAATCGGTTTTCGGGGCATTTTTTTATGAGTAGAGTCCTAAGAACCTCTCACGAAAAAACCGGAAATTCCTTCAATAGGAGTTTCCGGTTTTTGTATCACTCTTTGAGAGTGGGCTATTCCTCGTCGCGGTACATGTGTTCTACGTAAACGGCGTGCATCATCGCCTCGCGCTTCTCAATCGAAGGTTTGGTGAAATACTGACGGCGGCGAAGTTCCTTCAACACACCTGTGCGCTCGTATTTACGTTTGAATTTTTTCAGGGCACGTTCGATATTTTCGCCCTCTTTTACCGGCATGATAATCATAATTGTAACTTTTTTATTGTTTTTTTATTTTGTTCGTTTTGTTTGGCTGCGGGGCGTCAATCTTCCGATTGCTCTTGTTTCTCCCCCTGTTTTGGTGCTTGTCAGTCTACTTGTTGCCGGAACCGCTTTGGGTACCGAACCGCAGATAGGGAGCCAGCCGTGCTGCCTCCTCGCGGGTCAATATATGCTCTTCGATCATCTCCTCTGCGGTGCTCCAACCTCCTTTCAACTGTCGTGCTTTAAGTAATCGCCTCAGGGTTTGCGGTGCCATATATGGATGACGGCCCAACACTTTCGGCGGCGCAAAGTTAACATCTATTTTTTGAATTTCACAACTATCGCAGGTAATTTGTTTCAAAATTTTCTCATAATTGCGTTCCGTTACCCCCGAAACCTCTGCAAGTTGCTCCACGCGGACGAACCCGCCGAGCCGTTCGCGGTAATTGAGAATCGCCATCACCGTGCGTGCTCCAATGCCGTTGACGCTGCGTAATTGTGCCGAGTCGGCCCTGTTAAGTTCGATCGGCTGTTCAATCGGGTGGGGCGTTCGGTCGGGAAATATGATGTAGGGTTCGAGTGCTGAGGCCACGGAGTCGTTCACTACATAGCAATCGCGTAGCTCCTCCATGTCGTAGATCCCGCTTAAATCGCGCCAACGGATGAAGACTTCGGCTTGCCGTTTCGAGAGGGCCCCGATTGCCCGTAGGTAGCGTGCGCCGACGGTGTCGATTCGAAATCGGGAAGGGGCGAGCGGTTCGGGCAAAATCCGTCCGGCGCGGTACGTTTCGGGGGCGATGGCGTATTTGCGCCCGATGCGAATCCACGGTTCAACCCGCCGATAGAGCGAATCGGTCACGCCGTAGCAGAGTGTCAGATCTTCGGGAATTCGAAAGATCTTGCCTACGGCGCGAAATTTGAGCAGACTGACGGCCTCGTACTTCGAAAAACCGAGTTCGCGGAGTGTCTGAAAATCGACCGTATTGGGATCGAACGGACGCATGCGAATCGTGTCGTTTCGCTCCTCGTACTCGGCTTCGATTCGGCGAGCCAGTTCGGGGTCGGCCACTTTGGGACGGAAGAGTGTTATGGCAACAATGAGCAATCCGGCCAGCGGTACGAAGACCACTGCCCCCCGTATCTCCCGATCCGAGAAAAATTTGCCCATTTTGTTGCCTATTTTCCGAGTTGTATCAATGCTTCTTTCACCGATCCGTAACGGATCAACAATTCGCGTGCCTGATCTTCGCCGATTCCGGCTGTTTCGGCGACCATACGTGTGCCACGAGCGATGAGTTTATCGTTGGTCAACTGCATGTTGACCATGCGGTTTCCCTCGACACGTCCTAATCGGATCATGACGGCTGTCGAGAGCATGTTGAGCATCAGTTTTTGTGCGGTTCCGGCCTTCATGCGTGTGGATCCGGTGACAAATTCGGGCCCTACGACCGCTTCGAGTGCGTAGTCTGCTTCGGCAGCAACGGCCGATGCGGGGTTACAGGTGATTGCACCGGTCAGTAACCCCTGTTGGTGTGCGGTATGCAGTCCGCCGATCACGTAAGGTGTTGTGCCCGATGCGGCGATGCCGATGAGTACATCTTGTGCGGTCGGTGCGTAGGGCGACATGTCGCGCCAAGCCCCTTCGAGATCATCTTCGGCATGCTCCACAGCACGGCGCAAAGCTCCGTCACCGCCGGCGATCAACCCGATGACTCGATCGAAGGGTACTCCGTAGGTCGGAGGCAACTCCGAGGCATCGGTGACCCCCAAGCGGCCACTGGTGCCGGCTCCGATGTAGAACATTCGGCCGCCGGCCCGCATGCGCTCGACAATGCGATCTACGAGTTGTTCCATGACCGGAATGGTGGCACGCACGGCCTCGTGAACAGCGGCATCTTCGCGGTTGATTCCTACCAACAGATCGTGTGTCGAGAGCTGTTGCAGGTTGTTGTAGTGGGATTCCTGTTCGGTGATTCTATGTTCCATGATGATATTTAAGCACTCCCTCGGCGGGAGATTCGACAATCTTTCCAACTGTATAGCCCCGCTTGCGGAGTGTTTTACGCAAAATCGGAGCAAAATGCGCCGCGATACCTCCTACGAATGCAACCTCCAAACCGGCCGGATAGCGACTTAAATTGCGATCGGCAAAGGCTTCGAATGAGGATACGACCATCGCGTAGAGTTCCGGAGTGTCGAGGTGTGCGGCGATGAATGGGGCGAACGAGGCCAGAAAACGGTTGGCGTAGGGCTCGCGGTAGACACGGCGAATTATCTCTTCGTAGGTGAGTTGATGCGCAGCCAGAAACTCGTCACGCAACGGAATATGTCCTTTGAAGAGGCCATTTATCAAATTGCGGCCGAGTTGATCGCCGCCCCCCTCATCGCCCAATACGTAACCCAGCGGTGGTACGTGGTAGACGATCTCGCCGTTACGACACCAACACGAATTGGAGCCGGTTCCTAAAATGCAGGCGATGCCCTCACCGCTGCCGAACAATGCACGAGCGGCCGCCGTCAGGTCGCTTTCGATCGTGATCTCCTCGCAGCCGAAATGGGACTGTAATACCTTGTGTAACTTGGCACTTGCTTCGGGAAAAGAGCTGCCACAGCCGGCTCCGTAGAAATAGACAGCCTCGACGGGTGGGCACTCCGGAAGTTCGCGTAAAACTTCGGCAATCTGCGTCTCCGAGAATTGGATGGCGTTGATGCCGTGAGTACGCACGGTTGTAGTTTGGCTGCCGTTGTCGAATAGCCAAGTGCATTTGGTAGATCCGCTGTCGGTAATGACTTTCATCTCTCAAATGTAGCGATTTCTCGTTGAATCGCATAATTTTATCGGAATAAAATTTCCCTGCGGATATACCGCATGCGGCAGGTAGGGCGGAAACTTTTCGGGTTACTGGAATCCGACGATCTCCGGACGTGTCGGTCGGTAGCGGTATTGTTCGATGCGCGTAGCGTTGGAGATGCGAAAATAATCACATCCGGCCAACCCGTTTTTGCCGACTGCAACTCCTAATCGAATTTGTATGGCGTTGAATACCAGTCGTTCATTACGCAGTCGAATGCCTAATCCGAAGGTGGCGAAAAGCTCATTTTTAAAGATATTGGGTGAATAGCCCAGTAGTCCGCAATCGGCAAAACCGAAGACAGTGATCCGGAACCCGAATGGTTGATAAGGGGTGAAGATCACAGTTTCGGTATTGAGGGTCATGCGGTTAGATCCGATTTGATACTCTTTGAAGGCCTGCAATCCGTTCTCTTTGGTAAATCGGATACTCTCATCGCTGCCCGTGGCGCGATTCCAGCCTTGGGTGTAATTGAGCGTGAGGAATTGACGAATGCGACTGCGCCGATAGAGAAACAGATTTGAAAACCAACCCAGATTGACATCGACACCGCTGCGCCGCCACATGCCCGTTTCGAGGTCGATGTAACTACCCAAAGAGGCTCCGGCGGTCAGATAGCCTACCGCACGGAATGTACCGGTTTTGTAGCTCATTCCCAGATAGAGCGCATCGTCAAACTCGCCCCATGTGTAACCACTGACCAACTCGGCTTTATAACCGGAGGCCATGTACTCACGTCGGCCATAACCATAAATCATGCTTGCCGTATAGAACTTCTCGCGATAAAGTCCCAATCCTGTGAGCAGGGCATCTTGGTTGTGAAGTGCCGGGTTGAGTACTGGTGACACAAACGGACGAAGATTGAAGCGACGGTGGTTGTAGCGTCCCGTTATGTAGATACTCGACCGAATACCCGGTAGATCGTGTGCATAACCGCCCCATAGATCGAGATTGCGTACCTTGACCAATCGCGAGGTATCTTCCTCAATCATGTAGCGTTTGGTCTTGTTGTCGCTGTACGAAGCCCCCACCTCATAGTCGGTTGTGCGCAGAAACTCCTTGCGAATGTCCAGTTCAAAGGTCGATTTATAGAAATCGCGACCGGCCGTAAAATTTGCGGTGTAAAATGTTCCCAATACGTTGGGAATGTCGTATTGTACCATGTTTCCACCGTAAGAAAAGTCGCGATAGTTGAAATTTGTCATAATTTTCAGGCTATTGCCCCATCCTAAGATATTGGCATCGGAGAGCCCGATCATTGTTCGACCTCCGGAACGCAGTTCGGCATCGGCACTAATCGTCCAACTGTCGCGCGTGGTAATGAATAAATTGACCCGAGTGGTGTCTACCGTGTCGCTCTCGGCCACAATGTCGATGTCGGCAATGTAGTTTCGCGAACGTATCAACTGTTTATTACGCACGATGAGTTGAGGATCGAGTGGATCTCCTGTCTTGAAGAGCAGGTCGCGGCGAATGATGCGTTCGCGTGTCAAGCGGTGGGTATTGTTTGCAGCACGTTCGAGCCAGTTGCCATTCGGCTCGAATACCTGTTTGCGGTCGATGTGCACTTCGCCGATTTTTTTGCCGGCGTAGGGTTCGAGTTGGCGACTTTCATCGTGCACCACACCGCTGGCCGTGGTGTCGAGTATGGGGCGAACAAAGAGCATGTGGTAGATCATGCGCGGCACGGCGCGTTTGGTACTTTTCGAGCGAATACTGTCGTAAAGTTGTCGGTTGCGCTCGGCCGCTAATGTGTCGGAGTAGGCCGAACTATCGGACGAAAAACGATCGGGTGTGTGTATAGCCGGGCCTGCTGCGTGTACCGTAGCCATGAACGCGGCAAAAAGCAGGACCAACCCCAATATGGTGTTTCGCCAAAACATGTCGTCAAATGTAACGATTTTTTGTCGATTCAAGTGTGTCGAGGATGCGGAAATGCGTTGCGATCGCTGTGCTCCGGATCTGATGTTTTGAGGACAAAAAAAGGTAACCTTTTGGTGGTTACCTTTTTGAGTTGTTGAGCAATGCCGTATCTATTTTCGACCCTCTTTGGCCTCAATACATTCGGTAGCATGCGGAACCTTCATCAGCCGCTCTTTGGGAATCAACTTTCCGGTGGTCTTGCAGATGCCATAGGTCTTATTCTCGATACGGACCAATGCCATTTCCAGATTCCGGATGAATTTCATCTGGTGGGCGGCCAGACGACCGCTCTCCTCTTTTGAAAGCGTTGCGGCACCCTCTTCCAACACTTTGAATGTGGGCGAAGTATCTTCGGTATCGTTGTCGGCCGTGTGGGTGATCGTGGCACGCAGCAGCTCGTAGTCCGCGCGCGCGTTCTCAAGCTTTTTCAAGATCAGCTGCTTGAACTCTTCGAGTTCGGCATCGCCGTATCGTGTTCTTTCGTCTGCCATAGTCGTCTATTATTCTATTGGTTTATGTAAAAATAAGTAATATTTTGCAGATTACCAAATTTTACATCTTTATTTGTCAGATCCGCGTTACAGCGATGCGTAGGGGTACTTCATCTACTTCGGAATCAACCGTGACCTCGCCCGAAGGGGCTGTTGAGCTCTTCACCTCGACCGCCAATGTCTGCGAGGCGATGTAGTCGGCATAGCGGGCAATAGCCTCGGCAACCAGCTCTATTGCTTCGATCTCAATGCGGATTTTATCCGTCACTTCGAATCCCGAATCCTTGCGGATATTCTGGATGCGGTTTATCAACTCGCGTGCCACACCTTCGGCTTTCAGCTCGTCGGTGACGGTGATGTCCAGCGCCACGGTCAATTTCCCCTCTGAGGCTACCAGCCAACCCGGCATATCCTCCGAGGTGATCTCGAAATCGGCGGGGGTTACCGTAATCTTCTCTTCACCCAAGTCGAGTACGGTTTCCGCGGCCGATTCGATCGCAGAGATCTCGTCCTGCGTGAAATCGGCAGTCAATGCGGCAATCTGCTTCATCTGTTTGCCGTAACGAGGGCCGAGCGTCTTGAAATTGGGCTTGATGCGTTTGGTAATCAGTCCGGTCGTCTTCTCGATTAATTCGATCTCTTTGATGTTTACCTCGTTGAGGATCAGATTTTTCACAGCGGCAATCTCTTCGGCCATTGCAGGATCGAGTACCGGAATGAGAATCTTGGTCAGCGGTTGGCGTACCTTGATCGACACTTTGCGCCGCAAAGCCAGTACCATCGACGACACCTGCTGAGCCAGAGCCATCATCTCTTCCAGACGTGTATCAATTTGGCTATCATCACTCTTCGGGAAGGTTGAGAGGTGTACCGACTCATCGGTATGACGGCCGCTGACAGCGTTCAGGTCGCGGAAAATGCGATCCGAGATAAACGGAGCGAACGGAGCTGAAAGCATCGAAACTGTTTCCAAACAGGTATAGAGTGTCTGGTAGGCGGCTAATTTATCTTCCGACATGCCACCACCCCAGAACCGTTTCCGATTCAGACGTACATACCAGTTCGAGAGGTTTTCGCCCACGAACTCCTGAATGGCGCGTGCCGCAGGAGTTGGGTCGTAATTTTCGAGCGATTCGGTGACGTTTTTCACCAATGTGTTGAGCAGCGAGATAATCCAGCGGTCGATCTCCGGTCGTTTTTCGAGTGGAATCAGCGGCTCGTTGCCCGTAAATGAATCTACGTTGGCATAGAGCGCGAAGAATGAGTAGGTATTGTAGAGTGTTCCGAAGAATTTGCGGCGTACCTCATCCACCCCCTCTTTGTCGAATTTGAGATTATCCCACGGTTGCGAGTTCGAGATCATGTACCAACGAGTCGCATCGGCTCCGTAGGTGTCGAGAACCTCGAATGGGTCAACGGCGTTGCCAAGGCGTTTCGACATCTTGTTGCCGTTTTTGTCGAGTACCAGACCGTTTGAAATGATATTCTTGAAGGCAACCGAGTCAAAGAGCATCGTGGCGATGGCGTGTAGCGTAAAGAACCAGCCGCGCGTTTGGTCAACCCCTTCGGCGATGAAATCGGCCGGATAGACCGATTGGAAGTCTGCCTTGTTTTCGAAGGGGTAGTGCTGTTGGGCATAGGGCATCGCGCCCGAATCGAACCATACGTCGATCAGATCCGTTTCGCGATACATTCGCTCGCCCTTGGGCGATACGAGTACGATCTCATCCACCGAGGGACGGTGCAGGTCGATGTTGGCAGTCGAATAGTTCTCTTTCGACATATCGCCCACCTTGAAATTTTTATAGGGGTTCTCCTGCATGAATCCGGCGGCGATCGACTTCTCGATCTCACCGATCAACTCCTCGATCGAACCGATACATTTCAACTCGGCGTGATCCTCCGTGGCCCACACCGGTAGTGGCGTGCCCCAAAAGCGCGAGCGCGACAAATTCCAGTCAACCAGCCCTTCGAGCCATTTGCCGAAACGTCCGGTTCCGGTCGATTCGGGTTTCCAGCGGATCGTCTTGTTGAGTTCGATCATGCGGTCGCGCAACGCTGTGGTGCGGATAAACCACGAATCGAGTGGATAGTACAATACCGGTTTGTCCGTGCGCCAACAGTGAGGGTAGGAGTGAGTGTGTTTCTCGATTTTGAAGACCTTGTTTTCGGCTTTGAGCATCACCGAAATATCAATGTCGAGAGTCGAATCATCGGCCGTCAGGTGGTCATCAAAGGCGTTCTTAACATAGCGTCCGGCGTACTCGTTGTATTTTTCAACGTCAACGTTGTTTTTTACGAATTCGGGGTCAAGATCTTCTGTGAGGAAGAATTTTCCCGTGCGGTCGACCATCGGCTGATTTTTGCCGGCACGGTCAACCATAAAGAGCGGTGCAATACCTGCACTCTTTGCTGCGCGATCATCATCGGCACCGAATGTCGGTGCAATGTGCACGATACCCGTACCGTCCGATGTGGTGACGAAATCACCGGCAATGACGCGGAAGGCATCGCCCATCGGTTTCACCCATGGCAACAACTGCTGGTAGTTTATGCCGACCAACTCTGTGCCCTTCCAACCCTCACCGGTCAGCGTGTAGGTGCCCTCCATCTTCTTGGTGAAGTATGAGGCAACCAGATCCTTGGCCATGATAATGGTCTGGGGCTGGTCGGTATAGGGGTTGCGGCACTTGATCTTTACATATTCGATCTGCGGGCCGACAGCCAGCGCGGTATTTGACGGCAGTGTCCACGGCGTGGTCGTCCATGCCAGAAAATAGAGCGTTCCTTCAACCGCTCCGAAGAGCTTTTCACTCTGTGCATTGCGGACAATTTCGAACTGTGCCGTGCAGGTGGTGTCTTTCACATCGCGGTAGCAACCCGGTTGATTCAGCTCGTGAGTCGAAAGTCCTGTTCCGGCGGCCGGTGAGTAGGGTTGGATCGTGTAGCCCTTGTAGAGCAGCCCCTTGTCGAATAACTGTTTGAGTAGCCACCAAAGGGTTTCGATGTATTTGTTGTCATAGGTGATATAGGGGTCGTCCATATTGACCCAATAGCCCATTTTGCGCGTCAGATTCTCCCAGACACCCGTAAATTCCATCACCGCCTCTCGGCAGGTGCGGTTGTACTCCTCAATCGAGATCGTCTTGCCGATTGCCTCTTTGGTGATGCCGAGTTTCTTTTCGACTCCCAACTCAACGGGTAGTCCGTGGGTGTCCCAACCGGCCTTGCGGTGTACGGCATAGCCTTGCTGGGTTTTGTAGCGGCAGAAGACATCTTTGATCGTGCGCGCCATGACGTGGTGGATACCCGGCATGCCGTTGGCCGAGGGAGGCCCTTCGTAGAAGACGAAGGTCGGGTGCCCTTCGCGAGTCGAGATGCTTTTGTGGAATGTGTCGTGGGCGTCCCACTCGCCGAGCACATCGGCGGCGAGG
>CAYOKU010000066.1:0-15120 GCA_964404645.1 uncultured Alistipes sp. | reverse complement strand
CAATATTTTATGGAATCCATAAAATCTCTTCTACACGTAAGGCTACCGAGAGAGTTCGTCCGAGTAGGTAGAAATAGTCGGATAGACGATTCAGAAAGCGTAATACGGAGGGATTAACCCCATATCGTTGATCTGCGCGAAGTGCCGCACGCTCGGTTCGCCGACAGACCGTTCGGCAGACATGGCACATCGAAACAATTCGATGTCCGCCCGGAATAGTGAATTTGTCAATTGCCGGCAACTGTGCCTGCATCGCATCAATACGCTCCTCGATCCAGCCGATCACCTCATCGGCTATCGGCGTGACCTTGTTGCTCCCATCGACTCCCACCGCCAATAACGCTTCGGCCGACATCAATCGCGATAGAATTCGATTCAGATCATCCACGTAGGGCCAGAAGAGTTCATTTCCACGCAACTCATCGGCCAACAAGGCTGTGAATGCGGCGAGTTCGTCTGCCGAGCCGTATGCTTCAACCCGTTCATCGGTTTTAAAGACACGTTCGCCACCGATCAGAGAGGTTGTCCCCTGATCTCCCGTTTTGGTGTACACTTTTGTCATATCCGGAAATGTTGTTTCGGTAAATAATTGTTGAAAATCAGCAAATAGGCACGATTGTCAACGGTCGTTGAAGTATGTTCGGCAACTATCCGCCGGCAGAGCATTTGCCGTTCATCACCCTCGTAAGGCGACATGATAACCACCGTATGACCGGTATTGGTGGCCTGCCGGACGATAGCCTGCACTTCGGCACACGGCATGTCGCACAGAAGCACACATAACTCGGCATCTGCACAATTCAGACCAAAAGAGGTGTAGTGGCAATGAATTGCCAGATTTTGTAATTGTATTGCGCGGTGTTGCGAAACACCAGCCGCGAGAAGGGATTGGTAGAGCGTGTGATCTCCCATAAGGAGTTTTTGGCGCATGAAAACTTCGCGAACAATACTATATACAAACGGCGAGTGGACTCCGTGGCCACGAAAAAAACGAGCTCGTGCAAAACGATTTTGCAAGTTAGCAACCCGCTCTGCGAGCCGCAGGTGCAGCCTGTATCCGCGGATCGTCATCGGCTATTTTTTCAGCATTCCCGCCAATCGCCCTGTCGAAAAGGCGATTTGGAGGTTATATCCGCCTGTATTGGCATCGAGATCAAGTACCTCGCCTGCAAAATACAAACCCTTGATTTTCAACGATTCCATCGTGTATGGGTTCACCTCATCACAACACACACCACCGGCTGTGGTGATGGCATATTCGAACGGTGCATAGTCGCTGATGGGGAAGGTGAATCCTTTGAGGGTGCGGACCAAACGGGTGATCTGCGCTTCGGTCAACTTGCTCAGATAACATTTCGGATTTACGTCGATTTCGTAGGAGAGCGGCATGACAAGCGGTTTAGGAACCAATTTGCGGAGTAGCTCGCCGAAAAATTCGGTCGGTTCAAGCTCTGCTATTTCACGAGCGATGCGTTCGTGCAGAACCTCTTCGGTCAGTGCCGGTTTGAGATCGACGACCAACTTCACCCGTTTGTCGTCGATTAGTGCATCGACCGCATCGCGGCTCATCCGTAAAGCCACAGCCCCCTCGATGCCTCGATCCGAAAAGCCCAACTCACCGAACTCTTCGCGTACGACTTCATTGTTGACGTACAGCGTGGCATTGACGTTGCGCAGCAGTGTCTTGTCGAGGTAACGCATTTCGGGGTGCGAACTTACGAGGGGGGTCAACGAGGGACGCAGGGGTTCGATCGTATGGCCCAGATCGGCAGCAAAAGCATACCCGTCACCGGTCGAGCCGGTTGCGGGGTAAGATACGCCACCTGTGGCCAAAATGACCTGATCGCACTCCTCCTTACGCTCGAATCCGCGTTTGTTGATGTAGCGAACACCGAAGATACGGGTGCCGATCGTGAGGATTGATGTAACTTGCGTATTGCAGATGATCTTCACACCGTTGTCTACGCAAAACTCCAACAACGCATTGGCGATGTCCCAAGCCTTGCCGCTCTGCGGGAAGACACGCTCGCCGCGTTCGATGTCGAGTTTAACCCCCTGACGTTCGAAAAAACGGATGGCGGCTTTGTTGTTGAACTCGGCAAACGCCTGTTTGAAAAATTCGGCATTTGTCCGCACCTGCTCCGCAAATTCTGCGGCCGGACGGGCATTGGTCACGTTGCAACGCCCTTTGCCCGTGATGCGGACTTTACGTCCGGTCTTCTCCATCTTTTCGATCAGCAGTACCCGTTTGCCGTTCTGCGCAGCCGTACCGGCGGCCATCAGCCCCGCGGCTCCCGCTCCGATCACAATGACATCGAAGGGTTGTTTCTCTTCAAGTTGCTCCATACGGCCGCAAAGATAACGAAAAATAATTTCTCAATTTTAATCTTTCATTTTTAATTTTTACTACCTTTGCGGCCGTTAATAACGTTCTATAAGATATGTTGAGCAGAAGATTACTTCGTATTAAGGTCATTAAAGCACTTTTCGCGCACATCAAGTCGGGAGCCGACAACATGATCGCCTCGGAAAAAACATTGATGTTGTCCGTCGATAAAGCCTACGACCTCTACTTCCAGATTCTGATTCTCCCCGTGGAGTTGATGCGATATGCCGAGCAACGGCAGGATTTGGCAAGACAGAAAAAGCTGCCCACATTCGAGGACTTGAATCCCAACACCAAATTTGTCGATAATAGTGTTATACGCCTGATTGCTAACAGCGATTCGGTGAATGATCGTGTGGCATCGCGCAAATTGGGGTGGTCACAATATCCAGAACTGATTCGCTCACTCCACACTCAATTGATTGAGAGTGACTATTATAAAGAGTATATGCAGAGCGAGGAGCGTTCTTTCGATGAAGATAAGAAGTTGGTGGCAACCTTCTACAACTCATTGCAAGAGTGTGAGGCTTTGGATGATGTGCTCGAAGAGATGTCGATCTTGTGGAGCGATGATCTGCCTTATATCATCATGATGGCCGACCGCACGCTTTCGAACCTGCGATCTTCGCATAGCGAGGTGCGTGTCGCCTCGAAATTCAAGAGCGACGAAGATCCCGAATTCTTGAAGACACTCTTCGAAAAGACACTGATCAATTTCACGGCCAATCAAGACTATATCGAAAAATTTATGGCCAATTGGGACATTGAACGTATTGTCTTTATGGACAACCTGATCATCGGTACGGCTATGGCCGAGTTGGTGTCGTTTCCGGCTATTCCCGTCAAGGTGACACTCGATGAATATATCGAAATTTCGAAATACTACTCGACTCCCGGCAGCAGTACTTTTATCAACGGTGTGCTCGATAAAATTGTCGAATCGCTGACTAATGACGGTCGAATCAAAAAGGCCGGCCGCGGCTTGATCTGATGGCAATGCGCAGCATACCGACTACGGTTCTCGTCTGCCTGATGGCGGTTTGTTTGGCGGCATGTGCAACCAAACCTCGCCCCGTAGCACAGAAAGGGCAGATAATTGCGATAACCGACTCAATTCTTGCCTGTGGAGGAAGCGATACCATTCGCCTTGGATCTCTTCATTCGGGCGAGATTGCCGTTGTTCAATTCGCGTTGCGCAATGAAACGGCTCGTCCGTTTGTGATGCTTGATTATGGCCGAAATTGCGGTTGTGCAACGCTTGACTATGATAATCAGCCGATTGCGCCGAATGGCTCTTTACCCTTGACATTGACCTTTGATTCGCGTGGAGAGTATGGTTGGCAACTCAAAACACTCGACATCAAGCTTTCGGGGGGTAGTCGTGCGTTTCGGATCTTCGTAGAGGCCGATGTGGAATAAATTGCTTGGTTATTCCATAATAATTCGTATATTTGTCCCGTTGAGTGTATAAACATTAAAAAATAGAATAATCGTATGATCAATTTCCTTCAAATGGCTGAACCCCAACCGGGATTTATGCAGCAGTACAGTTTTATCTTCATGATTGGCCTTATGGTGCTGGTTCTGTGGCTCTTCATGTGGCGTCCCGAATCGAAACGCCGCAAACAGATGCAGGCATTCCGCGATGGTCTGAAAAAAGGGGATAAAATCGTTACGGCGGGTGGTATCTATGGTACGGTTAAGGAGATCAAAGAGTCTACGCTGCTGATCGAAGTAGATAGCAACGTTACTTTGCGTATCGACAAGAGCATGGTTGTGGCTGATAACTCGGATCTACAACAGCGATAAGCGTTCCAGTAATTCACACAAAAAAGTGGTTGTTTCGGCAACCACTTTTTTTGTGCGTGTTTTGGCTCTTGTTTGCCTACTTTCCCTTCTCTGCGATCTCTTTTTCGAGCGAGTGGAGATGGATGATTCGTTGGTTGGAACTTCCTCGGAAAGAGAGTGACGGATCGCGTAGGGTGGCGACATAGCGACCTTCGACCAAAGTGTCGATCCATCGTAGGCAGGCGCATCGGTCGGGGGCGGAGAGGCACTCTTCGAGTGTATAGCCCGTATAGCACCAGACATTCTGTGCGGTGCGCTCCTTCAACCGTTGCAAAAAACCGCACATGTCGTGTGCAAAGAGCAACGGGTCGCCACCGCTCAGGGTCACTCCGTCCAAAATCGGATTGCGTGTAATCTCCGCGAAAATCTGCTCCTCCCTCTCCGGCGTCAATGGATCACCAACCAGCGGAGAGTGACTTTCGGGGTTGTGACACCCTACACAGGCGTGCTCGCAACCTGCGAAATAGATCGAGTAACGCAATCCGTAACCGTCGGCGATTGTCTCCCGATAGATGCCAATGACCCGTAACACCGCTCGCGTTAATTATGTTTTACGCGGTCGTGTTCTTCCGCCTGTTTGGCTGAATTCCACGATTCAAGACTGCCGGTCAGGTAACCCGTAATGCGACGCATGCGTGAAATGTTATCCGATCCGCATACCGGACATTTTGTGTAGATCACCCCCCGATGACCGCATTTGCGGCAGGTGTCGATCGGGTGGTTGATCGAGCCGTATCCGATGCCGGCATCCTCCATCACCTTGACGATTTTGAGGATTGCAACCGGATTTTTTTTGGCTTCGCCGTCCAATTCGACATAGGTGATATGACCGCCGCGGGTAATGGCGTGAAACGGTGCTTCAAGCCGAATCTTATCGACGATTGAGATCGGTTCGCGTACATCAATATGGAACGAGTTGACGTAATAATCGCGATCGGTGACTCCGGCTATTTCGCCGTAACGTTTGCGGTCCATGCGCGTAAAACGTCCGCTTAACCCTTCGGCCGGTGTCGCCAACACCGAATAGTTAAGCTGGTATTTGTTTTTGTACTCCTCGACAACGGCGTTCATTACCGATACCGCATCGTAGAGCGTCTGCCAAGCCTCGTGTGATGTTCCGTGGCCTTCGCCGTAGATCGCTACCATGGCATTGTGACCGCCGATAAAGCCGATTCCTAATGTCCCTTGACGCAGAATATCCCCTACATGATCGTTGGGTTGGAGTGCTCCGCCGCCCTTCCAAACATCGTTCGACATCATGAATGGAAATTGACGTGCCAAGGCTGTGCGCTGAAACTGATAACGTTCATAAAGTTGCTCGGCCATCATCGAAGCGGTCTTGCGTACCGATTCCAAGAAGATCTCGCGAGCCTCCTTTCGGATCGCATGTTTATTGCCGTCGGGAATCATATCCGAAGCCTCGCGCATGGCTTCGATGGCCAAGCGAGGCATATTGAGCGAAGTGAACGATAAATTGCCGCGTCCCCACGATGTCTTCTCGCCGTGCAGATTTTCGAACACGCGCGTGCGACACCCCATCGTGGCCACCTCATAACGAAATCGGTCGGGATCGTCAATCCGCCACTTTTCGTGGTGGTTGAATGGGGCATCGAGGAACATGAAGTTCGGGAAGAGGGCGATGGAGGTCGTTCGGCAAGCCTCGATCAGCAGGTCGAAATTGGGGGTTTTGAAACGGATCTCACCCGCCAAGGCTTTGTCGAAATTCTGGATAGCTGTCGCGTAGTCCTCCTCGCTCCACGAAATTCCCTCTTTGATCTTGAAAATCTGGATCGGGAAGACAGGCACCTCGCCGTGTCCCAACCCCTCGATGGTTGCGGCAAGCAGCTCTCGGATGACTAAACGACCCTCTGGTGAAAAGTCTGTGCCGTAGTTTACTGAACTGAAAACCACTTGATTGCCGCCGCGTGAGTGCATGGTGTTGAGGTTGTGTACAAAACCCTCCATGGCTTGGTGGGTCTCCTTGCGCGTGATTTTATAGGATTCGGTCCAAACGTGAAGCAGCTCTTTTTCCGTCAATTCGATTCCGATCTCAACCAAGGCTTGTTGCAGTTGGCTCACTTGACTATCTTCCGCCTCGATGGTGTGAATATGTGCCGAAGCCAATGCTTTGAGTTGTGTGCGGTCGGGCTGAGTGCACTCCTTTAAATCGCAGAGAAACAGAATGGTTTCGATCACATGTTTGCGGAACGTTTTCAAGACCCCAGGTGCCATAAAGTGGTCGAAAGCCGGAATAGATTGACCGCCGTGTTGTTCGTTCTGGTTGGTCTGGAAAATGATTGTGGCCAGTGTTGCATAGCTCTGTATCGACTGCGGGGTGCGTACTGACCCGTTTTTAGTGGCAAAACCGCGTTCGTAAATGTCACCCAGATCATATTGAATGCAGGTTGTGGTTTTGGTAGGGTAGTAGTCCAGGTCGTGGATGTGTATGTCTCCATCGCGGTGTGCACGTCCGTGGCGCACGCCGACAAGGTATTTTAGGGCGTAATCCTTGGTGATCTCCGAGGCAAAGGTCATCATCTGTCCGGCGGGCGTGTGCGATGACATGTTGGCATTGGAGAGGTTGATGTCGTTTTTCTCCACCGTTACGATCCCGTCCATCACCTCTTTGATGGATGAGCGGCGGTCGCGTTCGACGTTGCGCCACTCCCGATAGATGATATAGCGTTTGGCGATCGAGGGGTTACGGCGCATGAGGCGTTCTTCGACCCGATCCTGAATCTCCTCGACCGAAATTTCGGATTGGTCGATCGACTCGGCTACATCGGTGGCGATGCGAACGACTACCTGTTCTTCATCGGTCATACCTCCTGCGCGAAAGGCTTTTGTTATAGCGCGAATAATTTTTTCCAGAGAAAAAGGCTCTGTTTTACCATCACGTTTAATGATGGAAATCTGTGCGTAATCCATACAGCTTTTTGAATAAAAAGGTTTTACAACAAGTTCCGTTTCCCCGCAGAACCGATCATTGTATCTGCAAAGGCAGGTCTTCTGACTTGTACCGATCCGCAGAACGCCTTCCCGTTTTCAAAAATCAAACAGTGGCTTTTGGATTGTCTGCGGTCATAGAGCACTTACAGCAGCGGGAACTGTCCGGGAGTTGCACCCGATTCCCTTTTATCCGTCCGTTTCGGCGAAACGACGGATACCTTTGCGACTACAAAGCTGCACATTATTCGGCAGGATTCAAAGCGGCCGAAGCAGAAGTTTTCAACATTTTATGAAAGGTCAACCTTACGACGCCGAACCACAAACAGATAGCTCAACAGGATCACATTCATCAGTAAGGCATAGAGAATTGCCGGAACCGCGACCACATCGTTGTTGAAGATAAATGGGCTGGATGCGATGGCAATGGCCTGCGCCGCATTCTGCATTCCGATCTCGATTACCAATGTGCGTTGTTCGCGCACGGTCAGCCGGAAGCCACGCGACAGCACGATTCCACCGCCCATTGCCAGCAGAATCAGCAGCGTAATGCAAAGTCCCAACTGTCCGATTGCGGCGGCGATGACCGCATAGTGTTGCACAAAAAAGAGGGTGGCCAACAGAATCAGTGACGGAAGTGCTACTTTGCTTAAAATCAGATGTATTTTTTCGGCTGTGGCGGGGCGGTAGTGGCGCACGCTTACACCGATTAAAACAGGCGTTAATACCAATACGATATTTTGAAGGATAAGCCGTCCTATCGGCAGGTGGATCGTTGTGCCGGTGTGTCCAACCAGATAAACTGCAAACTGCATGATAATAGGTATTGTAAAGAGTGTCAGGATGCTACTGAGAGCCGTAAGCAGTACCGATAATGCCACATCGCCTCGTGCGACCAGCGAAAAAATATTCGAGGAACTGCCGCCCGGGGAGCAGGCGATCAACACCAATCCGATAAAAAAGAGCGGTTCGAGCCGAAAGGCGATCCCCAATCCGACCGCCAATATGGGTAGTAGCAGAAGTTGTCCGATCAAGCCGGCGACAACCGGTTTGGGACGTTGCAAAAAAAGTCGGAAATCTTTCAGTTCCAACGTTAATCCCAATTCAAACATCAACAACGTCAAAATCGGCAGAACGATCAGTACAGCATTCATAACGGAAAATAGTATATTTGCAGCTGCAAAAATAGGAAAACAATTATGATAAAAAAATTTACCCATACTTGTGCAGGTACTTGCTCGCGTCAGATTGAGATTGAGTTGGAGGAGGGGGTGATTCGCCGTGTTCAATTTGTAGGCGGATGCGATGGAAATACGCAGGGGGTGGCAGCACTCGTCTGCGGTATGCGTGCCGAGGAGGCCGCCGCACGACTGCGCGGTATCGATTGTCGTGGCAAAGGGACTTCGTGTCCCGATCAGTTGGCCAAGGCGTTGGATGATATGCGTTAATCGGGAACGAATTTTGCAAGAGATGCGCTAAAAACAGCGTATGTATTTCTTGTGGTATCTACTGATTGGCCTCGGAGCCGGTTGGATTGCAAATTTAATCGTCAAGGGGCATGGTTCGGGCCTTTTCATCAACTTGATTGTCGGATTGATCGGCGGTATTCTGGGTGGTTGGCTCTTCTCGTTGGTTGGTATTTTCCCGATCAGTGCGCTCGGAAGTCTATTTACAGCAGTCGGAGGGGCGGTTATTCTGCTGTGGATTTCGCGACTGATTACTCGCAAGCAAATGCCGCAATAGCTTGTAAGAGAGTATAAAAAAAGGAATTTTCCATTTCGGAAAATTCCTTTTTTTGTTGAGCTGCCGGGATTCGAACCCAGAACGACAGAACCAAAATCTGCTGTGTTACCATTACACCACAGCTCAAACAATTGCTCGAAAGCGGGACAAAGATACATAAAAAATCGCAAATACCAAGAATCCCGTAAAAAAAAGAGACCCGCTATGCACGATTTAAATCCTTTTTGTTACTTTTGTTACCCATACATTCCAAGAAAATAAACTATGATACAATCCATGATCTTGCTCTTCGTGATCGGCTACGGCTTTATCGCAATGGAGCACAAAACCAAGGTAAATAAATCGGCCATAGCCCTTTTGATGGCTGGCGCAATCTGGACAATTTTTAGCCTGTTGGGGCACGATGAGCATATTCAGCAGGATTTGATTGATCAATTAGGCGACACCTGCGAGATCCTCGTATTTCTGATTGGAGCCATGACGATTGTCGATCTGATAGATCGGCATGCCGGATTCAACGTTATTACACGCCACATCACGACTCGCAATAAACGAAAACTGATGTGGTTGTTGGCAATTATCACCTTCTTTATGTCGGCGGCACTTGATAATATGACCACGACCATCATCATGATCATGTTGCTGCGCCGCTTAGTTTCCGATGCCAAGGAGCGTTGGATATTTGCCAGTTTGATTGTGATTGCAGCCAATAGCGGGGGAGCTTGGTCGCCGATTGGTGATGTGACGACCATTATGTTGTGGATGCGTGGAAACGTATCGGCCGGAGCTTTGATTTACAGCCTGTTCCTGCCGTGTCTGGTTTCGGTCATTATTCCGACACTGATTGCAACACGTTATCTGGGTCCTGGTGATACGGCAGCTATTGCAGCACAGGACGACAATGAGTTACCGGAGGGAATTACACCGCGACTCAGCCATTTCATGTTGGTCACCGGAGTGTTGAGCCTGCTGTTTGTTCCTATTTTTAAAGAGATCACCCACCTGCCACCCTATATGGGCATGATGGTGTCGCTCGGTGTGATGTGGGTCATTACGGAGATCATCTACAAACATAAACCCTGTATGGAGGAGTCGATCAAACCGCGCGTGTCAAAGGTGTTGAAACACATTGACATGTCAACGATTCTCTTTTTCCTCGGTATTTTGATGTCGGTAGCAGCCCTGCAAAGTGCCGGCGTGTTGAGTGATATGGCCGGTTGGCTCGATAAGCAGGTGCACGAAGTCTTTGCGATATCGGGTGCGATTGGCGTGTTGTCGTCGGTGGTTGATAATGTACCGTTGGTGGCGGCTTGTATGGGCATGTATCCCGTTGCCGATCCGGCAACTATTGCTGCTGCGGGAGCCGATGCTGTCTACATGCAACAATTCGTGCAGGACGGAATTTTCTGGCATCTGCTGACCTATTGCGCCGGAATCGGCGGTAGTTTACTCATCATCGGTTCTGCGGCCGGTGTGGTGGCTATGGGTTTGGAAAAGATCACTTTCTCGTGGTATTTTCGAAAAATTGCGTGGCTGGCATTTGTCGGATATGTGGCCGGTATTGCCGTGATTTGGATCGAACACATGATCGGATTCTAATGCGATGCGGAAGATGAAATAAAGAGAGCCAACCTGATTGTGCAGGTTGGCTCTCTTTATTTTATACGGATTGTGTCGATCCTCATCTCATTATATGTCCGCAGTGGGTTGCCGCTTGGGTTATTCGGCCTGTTGCAAGATTTTCCGCAACTCCTCGCATGCACCGGCCGGATCGGTGTGGTTGAAATGGAACCCGTGGATTCCCTGCTTTTCGGCCGATTCAATGTTAGCTTTCCGGTCGTCGATGAAGAGTGTTTCGGAAGGATTCAATTGGTAGCGATCGAGCAGAATCCGGTAGATCTCCGGTTCGGGCTTGACGTGACCCTCCTCGCACGAAACAACTTCGCCGTCAAAGAGTGCATAGACCGGAAAATTGCGTAGAAAGGCGATGAATTCGCGCGACATATTCGAAAGGACGTAGAGCCGATATCCGGCTGCTTTCAAGTCGTAGATCAACTCCTCGGTCGGTTTGCGGGTCTCTTGTCGGTCGATAGCTTGCCGTAGATACTCTTCGCATTTGGTGCGCGAACACCCCTTCAAATCACACAAAGTCGTTGTTACCTTCTCCAAGGTCATCGTTCCTCGGTCGTACTCCTCCCAAAACAACGGCATCCGTTCGGAGCGGACGAAACTAAAAAAGTCGATGAAATCCTGTGTGCATTTATTTTTATCTCTGGCGAAAAGTACGCCTCCCAAATCGAATACGATATTTTTCATGGTGGCAAAGATAGTCGATTTGCGCGATTGGTGCAAGATTTGCAGGTCGTTCGATAAAAACAATCCGTTATGAACTACGGCATAAGCATTCTCTTTCGCGCCATTCCATTGGCAATGGCCGTTATTTGCTTCGCATTCGGAGCCTACATTTTCGCTGCCGGCAGCGATATTTCACGACTGACCGCTGGCCCCATTGTCTTTTTTCTCGGTTCGATCTGTGTGGCTCTCTACTGCACGGCAGCCACCATTATCCGCCAATTGATCGGGACCTATACGGCTGCTGCCAAATACCTCTTTCCGGCAATCGGCTATGCTTTTGCAGCTCTAACGATCATCTGCGGAGTGATTATCCTCTCCTCGCATTGGCCGGGGAGTCTTGTGACAGGGCATGTTGTCTGCGGTTTGGGGCTGATTGCCACTTGCGTTGCCACGGCTGCCACCTCTTCGACCCGATTCATACTGATCCCGAAAAATTCGGCAGATCCGAAGTTTTCGATCAACCCCGCCGGATTTTCGCGGAGCGAATCGGGTTTTCTGATCTTTCTCGTCTCGGTGACGGCTTTTGTCGCGTGGCTTTGGTGCATTCTCCTCTATGCTTTGGGGGGTACAGTGGCGCATGTGGTGGCCGGAAGCGTGATGTTTGGCATCGCTTGTGTCTGCACCTCGCTCATCGCCTTGGTGGCCAGCATCGCCAAGCAGGCGCGCGGTAGTTACTCCATGGCTGAACGCAACAAATGGATGGGACTGGTGCTCTTCATGGGAGGACTTGCCTTTGTTTTTGGGTTGATTCTGATCTTTGCACTCTGGGGCTCGACGGCCAATTTTGTCGGATTCGTGCTGATGGGGTTGGGGCTGATCTGTTGGAGCATATCCAGCAAGGTCATTTTACTGGCTAAAATCTGGCATAGTAGTTTCCCGTTGGCCGAGCGCATTCCGATGATTCCTGTGTTGACGGCTCTTTGCTGCCTTTTTATTGCTGCCTTCCTGTTTGAAGGGGCCTTGTTTGAGCCGAAATATTTTGTTCCATCGCGTGTGCTGGTTGGCTTCGGAGCAATCTGTTTCACCCTTTATTCCATTGTTTCCATTCTCGAAAGCGGAACCCGAAAAGGGGCATAATTAACGATTACTGCTCCGGATACTGGGTTGTGAGGCTCTTGTTCTTGCAAAAGGTTTAGCTCGATTTTTTGCTGATTTGTTTTTCATTTTCTCTTTTTTTGCCTACCTTTATCAAGATTTTATAACGCTACAACCCGATTCTATGAAAAAAATTCTCCTTGCGGCATGGGTGCTTATCGGTGCCATGTCACTCTATGCACAGAAGCAATACACTCTTCTGTCGCCCGACAAACGACTTTCGGTAAACGTTGATGCAGGTAAACAAATTACCTATGCAATTACCTACGAGGGTAAGCCAATCATCACCCCTTCGCAAATTGCACTCCAACTGACCGATGGACGAATCTTCGGCGGTGACTCGCACATTCGTAAAACCGAAACGCGATCAATCGACCAGTCGTTCCAATCCCCCTTTTACCAGCGCAGCCATGTTCAAGATCGTTGCAACGAATTGACAATCCGCTTTAAAGAGGGCTTCGCGATCGTGCTGCGAGCCTACGATGACGGTGCTGCTTATCGGTTTATTGCTGACTGTTCGAAGGATTTCAGGGTCAAGAATGAGATTGCCGAATTCCGTTTCGGGTCGGATTTCAACGCCTATCTTCCCTATGTCAAACGTAACGGGACATTTGATCAGCAATATTTTAACTCGTTTGAAAATATTTATACCTACGGCAAACTCTCAACACTCAATCCGCAACAATTGGCCTTTTCGCCGGTAGTTGTCGAGGCTGGTGATTACAAAGTATGTATTGCCGAATCCGATCTGGAACACTACCCCGGCATGTATCTGCTCAACCCCGATCGAGGAACCGCTCTTAAAGGCCACTTCGCCCCCTATCCTAAAACCATCGAACAGGGAGGCCACAATAAGTTGCAGGGTGTGGTTACCGAACGTGAAGAGTACATCGCTCAATGCGCAGGAAAGAGCTTGTTCCCGTGGAGAGCCATCATCGTGGCCAAAAACGATACGCAGTTGTCGGACAACGATATGGTCTACAAACTGGCTGCTCCGTCGCGTGTGGCGGATCATACATGGGTTAAACCCGGCAAGGTGGCTTGGGAGTGGTGGAACGATTGGGGTGTGAAGGGAGTTGACTTCCGCGCCGGAGTGAACGATGCCACCTATAAAGCATACATCGACTTTGCAGCCGATCACGGCATCGAGTATGTGATCTTGGACGAGGGTTGGGCTGTCAACAAACAAGCTGATCTGTTTCAGGTAGTTCCGGAAATTGATCTCGAAGAGTTGTGCGCGTATGCCCAAGAAAAAAAGGTGGGGCTGATTCTATGGGCCGGTTACTACGCCTTTGATCGCGATATGGAGCGTATTTGCGAGCACTACTCGAAGATGGGGGTCAAAGGATTCAAGATCGACTTTATGGATCGCGATGACCAACCGATGGTCGATTTCCACTATCGTGCCGCGGCAACCGCAGCCCGCTATAAATTGATGGTCGATTTCCACGGAACATACAAACCGACCGGATTGAACCGCACCTATCCCAACGTTGTCAATTTCGAAGGCGTGCACGGATTGGAGCAATTGAAATGGGGTAAAGAGGATCAGGTGACCTACGATGTCACCATGCCGTTTATCCGGATGGTGGCCGGCCCGATCGACTACACCCAGGGAGCCATGCGCAATGCTTCGCGCGAAAACTATCGTCCCGTGAATAGCGAGCCGATGAGTCAGGGTACGCGCTGCCGTCAGTTGGCCGAGTATATCATCTTCTTCTCACCGCTGTCGATGCTCTGTGATTCACCATCGAACTATGCCGCTGAAAAGGAGTGCACAGCCTTTATCTCCTCCGTTCCGACCGTCTGGGACGAAACCATCGCCTTGAATGGCAAAATCGGCAAATATATCACCACCGCCCGCCGTAGTGGTGACACATGGTACGTGGGTGCATTGACCAACTGGAAAGCGCGCGAAATAGACCTCGATTTGAGTCTGCTCGGCGAGGGCGACTTTACGGCCGAACTCTTCTGTGATGGCATGAATGCCGACAAGATCGCATCGGACTACATCCACCGTCAGATTGACATTCCTACCGACCGCAAGATGCAGATTGATGTAGCCCCCGGCGGTGGTTTCATGATGAAGATCACGCGCAAATAGCTGCCTGTCCCAAATAGGGATGTGATGCAAATATCGACTTCTCCCTAAATATCAAATTATCCCATTGGATGTTGATATTTAGGGAGAAGTTCGTATAAAAGGGCTACTGTAAGGGATGACTATTTGGGATCAAGTGCAATATCCGGTGGGAAAAATTTATCCTTTTCATAAAATCCGTATCTTTGTTGCATGAAAACAAAGCAGATTGATCCATTGCACATGCTGCTCCCGAAGGAGCTGTTTGCGTATTCTGAGGTAGTCGATAGCCAAGTTGGCGAACGCGACATTCATCTGTTCTTGGATGAGAAGAGTATTCCTCCTCGCGAAGGACACTACAACTTCGACAACCGTTCAACAAACGCCGCCGCAGAATCTTTCAATGCCAAGATCAAAGCATTCCGAATCCAATTCCGCAGCGTTCGGGACATCCCATTCTTCATTTTTAGACTCTCAAAACTTTTTGCTTAAACTGGGGTGTCCCACCGGATATTGCACTTGATCCTTTTTATTAGGCTGACAATTCGCTGACAAAAAGCATAAATAAAAATCGCCAACTATTGACATTTCAATAAGTTAGCGATTTGCTTTGTACCCCCTCAGGGGCTCGAACCCTGGACCCCAACATTAAGAGTGTCGTGCTCTA
>CAYOKU010000065.1:0-15311 GCA_964404645.1 uncultured Alistipes sp. | reverse complement strand
AGCAATAGAGCATCAATAGTAACACATTAGGAATAACATTTGCATATTAAAACAAATATAATTATATTTGCATCATAATAGAATATTTATGGGTAAAACAAAAACGATACTATTGCCAAACCAGCAAAGAATACTGGCGACATTGGGTGAAAATATAAAACTTGCCCGATTGCGTCGTGACCTATCTGCCGAGCAGGTAGCAACGCGTGCCGGTATTGGTCGTTCAACTCTTAGTCGTATAGAAAAAGGTGACCAGGGGGTTGCTATCGGTACATATCTTAAAACGCTTACGGTTCTTGGCCTTGATAGTGATTTACTAAAAGTAGCAGCAGACGATATACTGGGAAGAAGATTGCAAGACGCAAAATTATTGCCCAAAGAGAGAGCCTCTAAACAATAAATTTTATGGCACATAGAAAAGATATTTATGTTTATATTGATTGGACTGAATTCAGTGTGCCAATCTTGATTGGCGTGCTTAACTGTGAGGTTATTCGAGGCAAAGAACTATTTTCGTTTAATTGCGACAGAAACTGGTTAGAGCATAAAGAGTTTCGACTTCTTGACCCTGATTTAGGTCAATTTTCAGGTCCTCAATATCTACGAGATGAAAAGATAAATTTTGGATTGTTTTTGGATTCATCACCTGACCGCTGGGGACGGTTGCTTATTAAACGCCGTGAAGCTATTGAGGCACGAGCCGAAAGCAGAAAAGCGGAATTACTCTATGAGTCGGATTTCCTTCTCGGTGTTTATGACGCAAGCCGTATGGGCGCACTGCGTTTTAAACTGAGCCCCAACGGTGATTTTCTTGACAATAGAGCAGGATTAGCCACCCCACCGTGGACATCAATCAGAGAATTGGAGTATGCTTGTATGCAGTTTGAAAAAGATGAAGTTGGGGAAAGTAGCGACTACTCCAAGTGGCTACGAATGATATTTGCGCCAGGCTCATCACTTGGTGGTGCTCGTCCAAAAGCCAACATCATTGACACAGATAACCATCTATGGATAGCCAAGTTTCCAAGTAAAAATGATACGTACGATATGGGGGCGTGGGAAATGGTGGCAAATGAACTTGCACGACAATGCGGAATCAATGTCGCAATATCAAAAGCACAACAATTTTCAAGTCAGCACCACACATTTCTCACAAAACGCTTTGACAGGAACGAGACTGGGAGGCGAATATACTTTGCGTCGGCATTGACACTACTTGGCAGACAAGACGGTGATGACTATACAAATGGAGTCAGTTATTTGGATTTGGTGGAGTATATCATTCGTTCGGGAGCAAATGTTGATGCTGACCTTTCGGAGTTATGGCGACGAATCGTCCTTAATATCGCCATATCAAATTGTGATGACCACCTGCGCAATCACGGTTTTATTCTCACAGGTAAGGGGTGGAGATTATCTCCCGCATACGATATAAACCCAGATGAATATGGTACTGGATTAAAATTGAATATTTCGGAAAACGACAACTCTTTGGATTTTGATTTAGCAATGGAGGTTGCACCATATTTCAGATTATCCCAGAAGGAGGCAGATTCGATTCTGTCACATATCAAAACAACTGTTAGTGGTTGGAGAGAGATTGCCCAGAAGTATGATATTCCACGGCTCGAACAAGAGCAAATGAGTAGAGCGTTTAGGTATTAAGCAATCATCTACTTGCTTGTACGAACAAAACCGCAACCACCAAACACTCAAATCCAACCTTACGCTGCATCGATAAATAGGTTATTTATTCTTATAAAATAGATCAACAGAAAAATTGAACTGTTTCACAAAATTGATGTTCGACTTTTTGTGTGAATAGAGGTTGGAGGCTATAAAAAATAAGCAAAATGTGGGAATAAGCACTAAAAAACCATATATTTGCAACACGAAACCTCTGGAAAAGTAATAACAAAACGCAAACTACTAATCATTTACAAAATGAGAACAAAACAAATAAAAAAACTAACGTTACTATTTCTGCTGATCGCAGCCGGTTTTACCGCCACAGCACAACCCGCACCAGCACTCCGATTGATGTCATTCAACCTGCGTAACAGTCAGGCAGGCGATGGGTTTAATTGTTGGGAAAACCGCCGTGAAGCTGTTGTGAAGATGATTGCCAACGAAAAACCGGATCTGCTGGGCGTACAAGAGGGCTTGATCGACCAGATACAATACATGAATGAGACATGCGCTGCATATGCTCACATCGGTGTTGGACGCGATGACGGAGCGAAAAAAGGGGAAATAATGGCCATATATTATCTTCGGGAGCGTTTTGATCTACTCAATAGCGGCACAGTTTGGTTGAGTGAAACTCCCGACAAAGTTTCTCGCGGCTGGGACGGAGCTTGCAACCGCACCTTAACATGGGTGAAACTTCGCGACAAGCAGAGTAATAAGGAGCTCTTTTACTTCAATACACACCTCGATCACAAAGGTCGAGTAGCTCGCGAGGAGGCGATCAAACTGATCGTTACCGAGATCCAAAAGATCGCAGGCCGCAAAGCCGCTGTCATTTTGGGAGGCGACATGAACAGCTCAACCGAGAGTCCAATCTTTGAGCCAATTGCCAAGATCATGTATGACGCGCGTAAAAAAGCCCCGCAAACAGATAGTAAGGGGACATTCAACGGATTTGGAACTGCCCCTGACACAATTCTGATTGACCACCTGTTTTGCACAAAGGCGATTAAATGTCAGCGTTTCGCCACACTCGATGGCAACTACGGTGTAGGCTACATCTCCGACCACTACCCGATCGTAATCGACTTCACGATTCGATAAGCAACGTAACAGCATCGCGCCCGATCTATACACAGATCGGGCGCGATTGGTTTATGCGGTGTACTCCTCGCCTTGCAAAAATATTCGCCGGATAAGCGGCGTTTGATAGGCATAGGTGAAGTACTCGAACGATGGCATGGGAGCGGTCAAAAAGAAGTTTGCAACCTTACCCACGGTAATTGAACCGTAATCGCGACTCAATCCCATGGCATAAGCCCCGTTAAGAGTTGCCGCATGCAGGGTTTCAGTGGGGGTCATTCGCATTCGAATGGATGCCAATGCCATCACCATGCGCATATTGCCCGACGGCGATGAGCCCGGATTGTAATCCGAAGCCAATGCTACGCCCAAACCGGCTGCAATCATAGCACGTGCCGGCGGATATTCCATTCCTAAGAAGAATGCGGCTCCGGGTAGTAAGGTAGGCATCGTTAGAGTATCGCTCAACGCCTCAATTTCCGCCTCGCCCGATCGTTCAAGATGATCAACCGATAGTGCACGATGCGCCACCCCAACCTGAACGCCACCCGACACCGCCAATTCATTGGCATGAATCTTCGGTGGTAGCCCGTATGTTTGAGCGGCTTTGAGGATTTGAGCGGTCTGTTCAACGGTAAAAAAGCCCTCGTCGCAAAACACATCGACAAAATCCGCCAAATTCTCTTGTGCTACCGCCGGCAACATCTCCCGGCAGATCAAATCTACATACTCCTGTTGACGGCCCGTATATGCTCGACTAACGGCATGTGCGCCAAGGAACGTTGCACGCACAGGAATCGGCACAGCATCGCGAATTCGACGAATCACACGCAACATTTTCAACTCATCATGGGTCGAAAGTCCGTAACCGCTCTTGATCTCGACACAGCCTGTGCCCATGCGGATAATCTCCTGCACACGCTCCACGGCCGCATCATAAAGTTCATTTTCGGTTGCTTGGTGTAGACGATCGGCCGAATTGAGAATACCACCACCACGCTGCGCTATCTCTGCATAGCTCAACCCGTGTATCTTATCTAAAAACTCACCCTCGCGACTACCGGCATAGACCAGATGCGTATGAGAATCACAGAATGACGGCACAAGCGTTCCGCGTTGGGCATCAATAATTCGATCGGGTACGAGGTCAAAATCGGGCAAGACGTCCATGCAACCGTATTGCGCAATGCGTCCGCCATCAACCAGTAACCACGCATTGCACAGCGCGCTCATTTGATCCATCTCATCACCGCAGATTCGCATACGACCGGCCGTTTCAAGGCCAACAATCTGCCCGATATTTTTAATTAGCAACTTCATACGAAAGCACGTAGAAATTGAATTGATGATTCGATATGTGGATACATCACCTCATCGTTATCTATAAAAGGTACATGCGCACGATAGAGGGTCAACATCCGTTCCAATTCGGGCGAAGTGTGCATCGGACGACGGAATTCGATCGCCTGTGCAGCATTGAACAACTCGATAGCAAGCACCCGTTCGGTATTAGCCACCACCCGATAGAGTTTGGTCGCAGCATTTGATCCCATGCTGACATGATCCTCCTGCCCTTGCGATGAGGGTATTGAATCCACCGATGCAGGCATACAAAGACCTTTGGACTGGCTGACGATAGAGGCTGCTGTATATTGTGGAATCATAAATCCGCTATTGAGTCCCGGCTTAGCCACCAAAAATTTGGGAAGATCACGTGCACCGGAGATCAACTTATAGGTACGCCGCTCGGAAATATTACCCAATTCGGCCAATGCTATTGCCAGAAAATCCATTGCTAATGCGATCGGCTGACCATGAAAATTTCCGGCCGACACAACCATATCTTCATCGGGAAAGATCGTCGGATTATCGGTCGTTGAGTTAATTTCGGTTGTCAGCACCTGCCCCACATAGCCAATCGTATCTTTCGTCGCACCGTGCACCTGCGGCATACAGCGAAACGAATAGGGATCTTGCACGTGTTTTTTGGGGCGACCGATCAACTCGCTACCGTCAAGTAGCCGTCGAATGGCTCTCGCAGTTGTGAGTTGGCCACGGTGGGCACGAATCTGATGCACTTCATCGCAGAACGGTTCAATCCGACCGTCAAAAGCATCAAGCGACAACGCTCCGACTCGATCGGCCCAATCGCTCAACCGATGTGCGGCTATAAGCGACCACACTCCGTATGCACTCATAAATTGGGTGCCGTTAAGCAGAGCCAACCCCTCTTTCGACTGTAACTCGATCGGCTGCCATTTCATCTCGGCCAGCACCTCTCCGGAAGGTCGCACACGCCCTTTATACTCCACCTCACCCAATCCCAATAACGGTAAACTCATGTGTGCCAACGGAGCCAAATCGCCCGAAGCACCGAGAGAGCCTTGTTGATAGACCACCGGCAGAATATCATGATTAAAAAGGTCGATCAGTCGCTCTACGGTTGCCAACTGCACCCCCGAATGGCCATACGACAGCGATTGAATTTTGAGCAATAGTATAAGCCGTACAATCTCCGAAGGAACTCGCTCACCCGTACCACAAGCGTGCGACATAACTAAATTCTTTTGCAACTGAGCCAACTCATCGGCCGCCACCGAGATATCGCACAACGAACCAAATCCAGTCGTAATGCCATATATCGGAGAGTCTGGATTAGCCATTTTGCGATCGAGATACTCACGGCAGCGAACAATCCGCTGACGAGCATCATCACCCAGCACAAGTTGCAGGTGTCGTTCTAAAATTTCACGGACACGGCTCACTGTAAGCCGATCATCAGATAGTATATGGTATTCCATTTTCGATTTTATTTATTTTCGTTCAAGGCCGACCGCACGACAACATCATCAGCCGGATTGGGTAGCGTGACACATAATTGAGGGGTTCGCGCCATTTCGCGACGAATAGCGGCCATCGCCCCTTCATTACGCGCCCAACTACGGCGCGCAATACCGTTATTGACATCCCACAACAGCATTTCGGTTATGTGGCGATCCGAATCGTCCGACCCGTCAATCACCATTCCGAATCCGCCGTTGATTACCTCACCCCAGCCCACACCGCCGCCGTTGTGGATCGACACCCATGTAGCTCCGCGGAAAGAGTCGCCAATGACATTATGGATAGCCATATCGGCCGTACAATTCGAACCATCGTAGATATTTGAAGTTTCACGATAGGGGGAGTCGGTTCCCGACACATCGTGATGATCGCGTCCTAAAACCACCGGAGCCGAAATGCGCCCATCGGCAATAGCACGGTTGAATGCCTGCGCGATTTTGGTACGCCCCTCGGCATCGGCATAGAGAATACGTGCTTGTGAGCCGACCACCAAATGGTTCGCTCCAGCTTCACGTATCCAATGAATATTATCATCCAGCTGACCGCATATATCAGCCGGAGCCGTGCGTCGGATCTCTTCCAGCACCTCGGCGGCCAACGCATCGGTTACGGCCAAATCTTCGGCTTTTCCCGATGTACACACCCAACGGAACGGGCCGAACCCATAATCAAAAAACATCGGGCCCATAATATCCTGCACATAGGAGGGGTAACGGAATCGTCCCTCTTTGCCGCCAACCTCGGCACCGGCGCGTGAGGCTTCGAGCAAAAAAGCATTGCCATAGTCGAAAAAATACATACCTTCGGCTGCCAACTTATTGATTGCCTGCACTTGTCTTCGCAACGACTCCTGCACACATTCACGAAATCTCGTCGGCTCCTCGGCCATCATTTTATTCGAAGCCTCGTAGCTCAACCCCACAGGATAATATCCACCTGCCCACGGATTATGCAGCGAGGTCTGATCCGAACCCAGATCGACCCGAATTCGTTCTGCGGCAAGTCGTTCCCAGAGATCAACCACATTTCCCACATAGGCCAACGATACCACCTCTCGCGCCGCAACCGCTTTTCGAATGCGATCGATCAACTCATCAAGCGAATCGTGTAGCTCATCGACCCAACCCTGCTCATACCGCTTTTGTGCTGCTTTGGGATTAATTTCGGCCACCACGCTAACTACACCAGAAATATTACCAGCCTTGGGTTGTGCCCCCGACATACCACCCAAACCCGATGTAACAAAGAGCATTCCGTGCGGATCGGTTTGGGTGGGTTTATATCGTTTTCGCGCTGCATTGAGCACCGTGATTGTCGTTCCGTGTACAATCCCCTGCGGCCCGATATACATATATGATCCGGCCGTCATCTGTCCATATTGCGAAACGCCCATCGCATTGAATCGCTCCCAATCGTCGGGCTTCGAGTAGTTCGGAACAACCATACCGTTGCTCACCACCACTCGTGGTGCATCGGGATGTGACGGAAAGAGTCCCAACGGATGCCCCGAATACATGACGAGCGTCTGGTGGTCGGTCATCTCCGAGAGGTAACGCATCGTGAGCCGGTATTGCGCCCAATTTTGAAATACCGCCCCATTACCACCATACGTAATCAACTCATGAGGATGCTGCGCCACCGCCTTATCAAGGTTGTTTTGGATCATCATCATGATAGCTGCGGCCTGCCGACAACGGCACGGATACGCATCAATCGGTCGTGCATAGATCTCGTAATCGGGACGCAGTCGATACATATAGATACGGCCATATTTGCGCAACTCCTCGGCAAACTCCTTTGCCAGAAGCGCATGATGTTCCGTCGGAAAATAGCGTAGCGCATTTTTAATGGCCAATACTTTTTCTTCATCCGTCAACAGATCCTTCCGCTTTGGCGCATGGTTAATCTGCTTATCATAGGGTTTTGCGGCAGGTAATACGGTCGGTATTCCGGCACGAATCTCTTGTTGAAAGGCTTCACTTGTCATCATCTACCCGATTTTTTGTTCTACAATCGCCAGTACTTCTCTCTCCAAAAGTTCGGCTTTGGCCGCAATATCAGCCGCCTCGGCCAATAATTGTTCGGCAATGGTGCGCTCTTTCAACCCTGCGGCATTGATCTTCACATTCAGATAAGCACCCAATACGGCACTTCGCGCCGCCAATGCCCCCACACCGGCATCAGATACCGAATTAGGATTTCCCTCAGCCGCCATCGCATGAACAATGGGGAAGACTCGCAAGGCACTCTGCATCGTTCTCAACGGGACCTGTGTGGCATAAAGGGTAGCCTCTTGTAACGCCACACTTCGAGCCATCTTCTCTTCATCGGTCGATTTTGGCATTGCAAATACCGCCATAATGCGGTTGAATGCCGCAGTATCTTCATCGACCAGATGCAGCAACTCCGTAAGCTGTGCCTGTCCCTGTTCGGCCCAATCGGAAAACTCTTCCCAACGCTGATCCCATCCGGCTTTATGAGCCGATAGGTTAGCCACCATCGTTCCGAGAGCTGCACCTAATGCACCCATATAGGCCGCAATGGATCCTCCTCCCGGAGCCGGCGATTCGCTGGCAGTCTCTTCCGAGAACTGCTTGCAAGTTAGATTTATAAGTTTCTTTTCTTGAACAGAAGATTCAAGTAGATATTCAATCACCTTCTCCTCCGGCCGGAACGGTTTGAGATCGTCCAATCCCATTGACTTCACAGCCATCCGCACAATCTCCGCCTCAGAGATACCAGCCGAACGGTGCTGTTTATGTAAAAAATATCGTCCGGCCTCGATCAACGCACGTTTGGGCACCAGTCCGACAATCTCGGTTCCCGTCACACGCACCCCCCGAGCATCAGCCTTTCGGCAAACTTCATCAAAAGCAACGTGCAACGGCGTTTGAGCAATATCAGTAATATTCATCGAAACTTGCGCAATGCCATACTCCTCGATATACCATCCAATCGCCTTGGTGGCTTTGAGCGTTCCGGCCTGCATCACCGGATTTCCAGCGGCATCTTTCATCGGTTTTCCGACAATGGGGTCACCAACACGAACCGGCCGTCCCTTTTCGCGCACATCAAAAGCAATAGCATTTGCACGACGTGTGGAGGTTGTATTGAGATTAAAATTGACAGCTATCAAAAAATCGCGAGCACCAACCACCGTGGCTCCCGAACGCGCAATCCCTTCATCGAAAGGGCGTGCCCCAAAATCGGGTGCGCTCTCTTTGCAAGCTAATTTTTCAGGCAATGCTTCATACTCACCCGCACGACAGACGGCCAGATTGCGCCGTTCGGGCGTGAAGGCTGCCGCCTCATAACAATAGGTAGGAATTTGCAACTCTTCAGCAATTCGCCGAGCCAATCCGCGCGATAGCTCGGCACATTCGTCCAACGTTATGCCCGAAATCGGGATAATCGGGAGTACATCGGTGGCTCCCATACGCGGATGCGCTCCTTTATGATGGCGCATATCAATGAGTTCCGCCGCACGTTTCACCCCTGCAAATGCAGCTGCAACAACTGCCTCCGGTTCTCCAACAAAGGTCACCACCGTGCGATTGGTCGCTTCACCCGGATCGACATCAAGCAGTTTGATGCCCCCCGACGCTTCGATCGCACTTGTAATCTGGCGAATAACCTGCTGGTCACGTCCCTCGCTGAAATTAGGGACACATTCCACAATGCGTTTTTCCATATGGTTCAATTTTAGATCGGTTCTTTTGTTTCAAATATAACAAGATTCCGCCGAATATCCTATAATCAGCAATAAAAAAAGCAAGTTAGACTATAAAAAGAAAGGTCTGACACCGAAATGTCAGACCCGATTGCAGCCGGAAAAGCCGTAATTAGCGGCCGATAGTTAGTGTTACACCGCCCATAAACCACCGTCCTGGAAGAATGATTCCTCCCAAATCATAGTACTTTTTACCGGTGATATTTGTGGCATCGACATATAGTCTACAAATACCCTTTTCCCATTGCAGACGACTGTCCAACAGGAAATAAGGCTTATATTCTCGAATTTCTGTCTTTGCCGAGTTTCCCGTTTCGGGGTAAGCTGTGTAACTGCCGTTACGATCATACACAGAACCGGTTACGACCAACGACATGCGCCGTAAAAAATGAATACCAACGCTTGCCGATGCCTTGTGTTTCATGTAATCCATCGCACTTTTGGCAACGATATCGTCATTTCTGTCGGTCGTAATATATCCATAGGAGAGTGTTGCCGTACGCAGAAAGCCTTCTGCGGCCACGTAACCGCCCGAAAGTTCGAACCCGTAGGTATTAAGTCGGCTTGTCTGTTCGGAGTGCCACTTATTCCCCATGTCTTCTCGCCAAACCCAGTCGATAATATCGCGACCTCGACGATAATAGGTTTGAAGTGCCGATCTCCACCTGCCCTTCAAGTAAGAGGTTTCAAAGCGATATGTAACAGCGTGTTCAGGTGTAAGATTGAGATTGTTAATCTGCGCCGGAGAGGAGTAATAAAGATCCGTAAAGGTTGGCAAACGCATCGACTGCGCCGCTCCTAATTCCAGATGCAGCCCCGCAATAGGCGTATACCCCGCCGCCAAATTCCACAAGGCAGAAGTACCATATGGGGTCACACTCACACCGGCCGAGGCCGAAGCATCGAATTGACGCCATTGTTTGGTGTGCCGGAGCCATACGTTACCTGTGTGGCGCGATTTAGCTTTCATATAGTCGCCGTGCGGCGAAGAGAGAGCTTCGCCAAGATTGGTGCTGAAAATGTGGTTGTAGGAGTAGTCGCCTCCGAGTGTCGTAACGCCGGCAATTGAGGCGTAATCAACCCAGAGTTTAGCCCCTACATTGTCAGTGTTGTGGCGATTCATTGCCTTTCCGCGGGTCCAATCATAGCGGTCAAAATTTTTGCGATAACTGACCGAAGCTCCGGATGATATAGCTCCGAATCGTTTTAGCCAACGAAGCGAAGTCAAAGCCGTTGAAGTCTTCTCCCATTGGTTGGGGTTGTAGGCCGCATAGAATCCGTTAGAGCCGAAAGCACGGTTTTGATACCCCACTTGAAAATCGAAAAATCCGACCTTACGGGCATCGTAGGTTGCCCGCACAAAAGCGTTGTAGGTCGCAAAATCGGTATTGTGCCGGTAGCCATCGCTGCGACGATACGATCCGGCCGCAAAGAGCGAGAATCTTTCGGTGGTCATTGCTCCCGAAAGATTGGTATAGGCATAGCCGTAAGAACCACCAGAGGCATCGAGCCGCAGATATTGCGGGCGCAGAGGAGCCGTTCGCACGTTAATCGCGCCGGCATAAGCACCGACACCGGGCACACCGTCAATCAGATCAACCGCCGAAATGCAGTCGAGATCGACCGGTAGCGAGTGAGATTGATGTCCGGTGCGAACATCAGTAAAATCAATACCATTGAGAAGGACCATCGTCTGGTCAGATGAGCCGCCGCGAATCGAAATGTCGGCCTGAGTGCCTTTGCCTCCGCGTTCGCGAATATCGACCGATGGAACGAGGCGCAAGGCAGACTCCAAAGTCTGAGCAGGCGCCGCGGCCTGTGCTTTCCGGTCGAAAAGCGGAGTTTGCGACTGAGCGTTGCGCGTGGGAGCACTTTGGCTTCCGGTAATGCCGACCTCGGAGATCCGCAACGAGCGGAGAACCGCCGTGGAATCGGCATTTTGCGCAGACACTTCTTGTGTCGCAAGCATCAGAATCGACATCCCGACCGCCAGCACTCCAATTGTTACACAACGGTGAAGGCTCGCAAAAATTCCCCAGCTTTTGCGGCTCCAACGTTTGAAACAAGGAATCCGTTTGGTTTGGATGCGTTTCATGTTGTTTGAGTTAAGTAAATAATTAGTAAAAATCAGCAGTTTGAATGCGGAGTCCGGCTGCGTGCCCCGTTTCAAACTGCTGCATATTGATTCATTAAAAAAGAGCTTCGACCTTTTCGACTACCTCGTCCGCATCGGGTTCGAGTCCGAAAATATGGCTCGGTTGCAGATACCACAACGTTTTGCCAGCCTTGAAGTGCTCTTCACCGCCACCCGTTATATTGAGCATAACGGTAGCCTCCTTGGCAATCTTTCCATCGGCCACAGCTTTCATCAACGAAGCTGTGGCAACGCCCGCTGCCGAATAGATATCAACACCTTCGAGTTCGTGAAAAATTTTACGTGCCTTACGCGCCTGCGCATTCGTCACCGCAAACACATCACCACGTGTGGCTTTAAGTGCATCATACAGCCCTCCGGCCAATGCATAAGGCGGATGACGATTCGAAAGCACCTTGGCATCAATAATCTCGGCATCACGGCGCGCTTTATCATCTTCGTAAGGCAACATCTTGCGCGAATCGGCGCGCCATGCGTCATACATCGGAACAAACGGTGCGTTTTGCGACACCATGAGTTGCATCGTATTCGAACCAAAACGGCCATCGGCAATCAACCGTTGGTTTGCCTCCCAAGCGGCAATGGCTCCTGTTCCGCTACCGACCGCTTGGAAATAGTAATCGGGGATGCGACCGATTGTCGTTACAGCCGAGAGTACGGTGGTCGCCATACCATCGCGACGAGCTATGTTTTTCGCGCCCCCTTCGGCGTAAAATTTCGAACTTTTAAGTGCCAAATCACTCAAAAAAATTGCATCGAAATAGTCGCCGCCCTGCGCACAGCAGATCAGTTTGACACATGGATTCAGCGGCTCGCTAAACCACAAAGCATTGATATTCTCATATGGAACCGAGAGCAACAACGGAATATTGTTGTCGGAACATACTTTGGCAAACGCACGGGCAGTATTTCCGGCCGATGCAACAACCAATACTCGTTTCTCATCGGCCGACATACGACCACAAACGCTATATGCTTCGGTCTCTTTGAACGAGCATGTAGTCATTGTGGCACCGATCGCCGGATAATAGCCATTGAATGTGATGTAGAGATTCTCCAATCCGAGGTGGTTGGCAAGACCCTTGCTTTTGTAGGTCACCGGAGCAGACGAGCCCTTCAACATACGCCGAACAGGCATCCAATCACAAAAGCGATAGAGACCCCAATCGGCCGGCTTTACATCAAGCTGCTTCACAGCATATTTGGCACGAATAAGCGATGGTTGATCCTTATAGGTGGGATCGGCAAGCATCCAGCCCGTGTCTTCAAATTCACGACCCGTAGCTACGCATTCAAGGGTGTAAGAAGTAGGTAAAAAATTTTCCATTTATCAGGTTTGTTTGTCGTTACGACATTCTATTTTTGAAATCTTCGTATCCGAATTCGCGGATGAGATCCACCTCGCCGTTGCGCCGTGCAATGACGATGGCCGGATGGGCAACACCGTTGAACATCGTGGTTTTAACCATCGTATAGTGAATCATGTCTTCGAAAATGATCCGTTCGCCGACTTTGAGCTCATGGTCGAACGCCCAATCACCATAAAAATCGCCCGCAAGACAACTCGTGCCACCCATACGCCACCTCTTTTCACCCTCGGCAGGTTCGTGTGCGCCAATAATTGCCGGTTTATAGGGCATTTCCAGACAATCGGGCATGTGACAAGCAAACGACACATCGAGCATCGCCGTGTGAACTCCTCCGTTTGAAACAAGATCCTCGACCGTAGAGACCAGATAGCCCGTGCGCCACGTAAAGGCACTTCCGGGTTCGAGAATCAACCGAAGGTGAGGGTGACGATCCTTGAATTCACGCAGCAGAGCGATCAATTCATCGCAATCATAATCGACATGCGTCATCAGGTGTCCTCCTCCCATGTTAAGCCACTTAATCCGATCGAGCAGATGGCCGAAATGAGTTTCGAGTGCTTCCAGAGCCAGCCGCAAATGGTGGGGGCGCGATTCACACAGCACATGAAAGTGCAAACCATCGACCCCATCGGGTAAATCCGTCAACTCATCGGCCGTAATACCCAATCGTGACCCTGCCACACATGGATTATAGAGATCGGTTTCTACGGGAGAGTATTGAGGATTGACGCGCAAACCACACGAAATACCGCGTAGAAGAGCCATCGCCCCAAACCGTTCGAACTGCGCAATAGAATTGAAGGTAATATGGTCGCTATAATGGAGTATCTCTTCGATATTGCGATCGGTATAGACCGGTGCATAGGTATGAGCCGGACGGCCGAACTCCTCAAAAACCAATCGAGCTTCTGCTGCGGAGCTGGCTGTTGCACCATCGGAATGGAGTGCCAATTCGGGAAAGATACTCCACATGGCACACGCTTTCAATGCCACGATCACTTCGGCTCCCGATTCACGGCGAACACGATCAATTATAGAGAGGTTGTTGTCGAGTAGTGTCTCGTCAAGCACATAGCACGGAGCTGGCAGTTTCAGGAAGTCAATCATCGGCGTATTTTTACATAGATGCTGTTTGATAGATCTTTTCTGTCAAACAATCTCTGAAAATAACCGCAAAAGTAACAAAATCGCGGAGATAAGCAACCCCTATACATAGAGAAATTTGCAAGAATAAGTATTTATACCTATCCCGAAAAGTCCGTAATAAATGCTCAACTACCACGTTGGCACAAAGGAAGATTCGGCCAACAAAACAGCTCCTGCAAACCATCGGTTCACAGGAGCTGTTTTTTCGTTGATCAAACGTTATTGAGCCACAGCTATAACAACACGGTTCTCTGCAACGACTGCAAATGGCTGTGCGGTATCACCCATGGAATCAACCGTGATCCGATCGGCAGCAATGCCCTCTTTTTGCAAAGCGGCACTCACCGCCTCGGCACGGCGTTGCGAAATACGCTTGTTGATCTGCGCATTACCCGTTGCAGCATCGGCATACCCCGTAACTGCAATCTTCGATGAAGGATTCGCCTTCATATAATCGACCAATTTTGCAATTTTAGCCTGTTCAGATGCGCTGATAAGTACGGAGTTGATCGTAAAGAAAATATTTTCGGTCGTTGTTTCCACCTTCGGAGCCTCAGCAACAGGAGCTGGTGCAGGAACAGGTTGCGCAACCGGCTCTTCGGCCTTTTGAACCGGCTGTGCCGGAGCTATCGGAGTTGCAGGAATCGGAGCTGCCACCTTTTTGTAGTTTTTACCGAAACGGAACGTAATACCGGCAAGGGCATTGAGTTGCCAATCAACATTACCGCCGTGCTTCGAATTATATTTATCGGAGAGCATATTGGTGTTCACCTCGACTCCGGCCAACACACGATCCGACAACCGGAAATTTACGCCCAAACCGGCACGCCCCGCCACAAAAACTTTATGTCCATTCCAAATGTATTGCATCGAAGCACCTGCCGCATCCAAAGCAACGGCTTCTTTATTGTTAAACGAACCATTTACGCCCACTCCAACAAACAAATACGGATTCACTAATCGTTTTGCGTTAAATTTGCTGAAAAGATTCATCAGGTCGAGTGTTACATCAACATTTCCCTGCAAGTAATTAAACTTATAATCAGCATGTTCAGGTGATACTACCGCCCCTCTACCCTGCCATCCGCTAAGGCCAAACCGCAGACCCCAAAGTGGCGAGATCTGATACCCTGCCGACAACGCCGCCGCGGGCGAAATCAACTTACCAAAATCGGCCTCTCCAATCGTATATCCCGCACCCAATTGTGCCTGTATATACCAGTGCCTATTAAATTTAACCTTTTCGGGAGTTTGCTCTGTTTGGGCGGACACAGTAGCCGAGCACAGCACCAAA
>CAYOKU010000064.1:0-15453 GCA_964404645.1 uncultured Alistipes sp. | reverse complement strand
AAAACATCAAAACCTAACCTGTTTGCGGCTTATCGCAGCCGCGATCATTTACGCCGCAAAGGTAGAAAAACTTTTACACTTGTGAAAAAATTAACAGTCAAAAAGCCAAAAAAATCCCATTATTTTTTTCGATACCCATATATGATTGACTGATAATTTGTTGTCGAATGCGTGACGGTATGCCGTAAACGGTGTTTTTCAACTGTTTACGGCAGGTTTGTGATGGGTAGTTCGCTTACATGAACGGCGAAACGGAAAAATATTTTTTTCAATCCTCGTTTTATTGATTATCTTTGATAAATATGGCCGGTATCTACTTTCATATTCCCTTTTGCAAACGCATCTGCGCCTACTGCGACTTCTATAAAAGTGCCGATCGGCGGCGTATGCCGGAGGTGCTTGATGCCATGCACCGAGAATTGGGGCAGCGGCGCGACTACCTGCGTGGTGATGTGATCCGCACGCGCTACTTCGGGGGTGGTACTCCCTCGTTGTTGGGCGTTGAGCAGGTTGCGGCACTGCTCGATCGTGCAGCGGAGCTGTTTGACTGCTCGCAGGTCGAGGAAACGACTCTCGAAGCCAACCCCGATGACCTTTCGCCAAGCTACCTTACGGCTCTGCGCAAGGTGGGGGTCGATCGCCTTTCGATCGGAGTGCAGTCGTTCGATGACGACTGTTTGCGGTTGATGAATCGGCGGCACACGGCTGCCGAGGCGGTGGCTGCGGTCAAAGCGGCGCAGGCGGCGGGATTTGAGAATATCACGATTGATCTGATTTTCGGAGTGCCGGGCTTTGGCGGCGAAAAATTGGAGCATTCGCTCGATCTGGCAATTTCGCTCGGCGTGCAGCATGTTTCGGCATACCATTTGACCGTCGAACCCCATACGCGTTTCGGCCGAATGGCGGCGGCTGGACAGTTTGTGGCGGTTGACGAGGCGGTCAGCGAAGCGGAGTATGCGCGGGTCGATGCGCGGCTGGTGGAGGCTGGTTTCGAACACTATGAAATCTCGAACTTTGCACAAGCCGGTTATCGTGCGCGCCACAATGCAGCTTATTGGCATGGCGAAAGATACCTCGGCATCGGAGCTGCCGCCCATTCGTTCGATGGCGAGGAGCGGCATTGGAACGTGGCCTCGGTGGAGGAGTATCTGAACGGCGTGGCTCCCGAAGCCGAACTGCTGACCGAACGGGATCGTTTCAACGAATATGTAATGACACGACTGCGGACGGCTGAGGGGATTGCACTCGATGAGTTGGCTCTCCGTTTCGGAAATGAGCGGAAGGAGGCTTTGCTACATGCGGCACAGCGATGGTTGCAGACACAAACGCTAATGATCAAGGCCGGATATTTGGCAATTCCTGTTGGTCGCATGCTGCTCTCCGATGCCGTGATTGAGGAGTTGTTTGAAGTGTAACCGAATGAGTAATACACGTTAACTTATTATTAAATAATTTTATAAAACAGTCGTTGAATGGTTTGCCTTAAATAATAAGTATTATCTTTGCGGCTGAGAATCTTGTATAAAAAAACGAACAAGCAATAGTATCTATGAGTTATGCCAAATTGACACCCGACTTTCTGTTTGAAGTAAGCTGGGAAGTGTGCAACAAAGTGGGCGGTATCCATACCGTCGTTTCGACCAAGGCGCAGACCGCGGTCCGTAAATTCGGCGATCGTTATCTGCTGATCGGCCCTGATCTCTCGCGCGAAGGCGACAATAGCGAATTCGAGGAGGATTCGAATCTGCTCAAAGCGTGGCGTCAAAGCATGTATGCCGAGGGGGTGCGTATCCGAATCGGACGTTGGAAGATCAAGGGAAATCCGTTGGTTGTGTTGGTCGATTTCACCTCGTTGATTCCGCGCAAGGATGAGATTCTGAAAAAACTCTGGGAGGAGTATCATGTGGACTCCATTTCGGGACAATGGGACTATATTGAGCCGGTATTGTTCGGTTATGCTGCCGGACAAGTTATCGCCTCTTATGTCGATACGTTCTGCTCGCCGGCCGAGAAGATCGCCGCGCATTTCCACGAGTGGATGACCTCGGCCGGAGCGTTGTACCTGCGTAAAAACGCCCCTTATGTGGCGACACTCTTTACCACCCATGCCACCGTTATCGGTCGTTGTATCGCCGGCAACCGACTGCCGCTCTACAACGATCTGACGAAGTTTAAGGCCGATGAGCTGGCTCGCCAGTTCAATGTGACGGCTAAACACTCGATCGAGAAGATTGCGGCGACCTATGCCGATGCGTTTCTGACCGTCAGCGACATCACCGCCAATGAGTGTAAATACCTCTTGGGACGAGAACCCGATGCCGTAACACCCAATGGTTTCGAAAACGACTTTGTCTGGACGGGTGACGAATACTTCACCAAACGCGATGAGGCGCGCAAAGCGATGATCTCGGTAGCCGAAGCGTGTCTGGGCACAACTTTCAAGACCGATCCGCTGATTGTCGGTACGAGTGGCCGCTACGAATTCCGCAATAAGGGGATTGATGTCTTTATCGAATCGTTGAAGAGATTGGCTGCCTCCGACAAACTCAAACGCGAGGTGCTGGCCTACATCACCGTGCCGGCCGCCAATCGCGGTCCACGGGTCGATTTGCAGGCACATTTGGCCGATCCTGCTACACCGATCGACTCCGCGCAATATAAATACTCTACCCATTATCTCGAAAATCCGGCGTGGGATCCGATTGTCAATGCGCTGAAAAATAGCAATCTGACCGATCCGGAGTCGAATGTACACGTCATCTTCGTGCCTACCTATCTCAATAAGGCCGACGGAATATTCAACAAAGATTATTACGAGTTGTTGGTTGGAATGGACATTACGGTCTTCCCTTCTTATTACGAACCGTGGGGTTATACGCCGCTCGAATCGGTCGCCTTCTCCGTACCGACAATCACCACCACCTTGGCCGGATTCGGCCTCTGGGTCGATAAACAACGGGAGCACGCCGGCGTGGAGGTGATTCGCCGCGATGACTTCAACGATGCCGATGTCGAGACACGAGTGGCCGATGCGCTGCTCCGGTTCAGTGCCCTCGATCAGAAACATGTGGACGAATTGCGCGCTTCGGCTTGTGAAATTGCGGCAACGGCTCTCTGGGAACACCTCTATGCCGCCTATACGCAGGCCTACTCCGAGGCGGTTGAGAGTTCGATCGTCCGCACCAATCGCGCCGTTCTCGATGAGGGTGGAGCAAAAAATGAGCAGATCAACTTTGTGCGCCAGCAGCTCTTTGTCGAGAAACCCAATTGGAATCGCATGATGGTCGATAAGACCCTGCCCCAGCGGCTGCACGCTCTCGAAGAACTGTCGCGAAATCTGTGGTGGTGCTGGAATCCCAGTGCGCGCGATCTGTTTGAGTCGATCGACCCGATTCTTTGGGCTGAGTGCGGTCGCAACCCGATTGCGCTCCTCGATAAGTTGAGTGTCGAGCGTACCAAAGAGTTGGAGCACGACCCCAATTTCTTGTCGCAGTTGGATGGTGTCCATGCCCAATTCCGCGACTACATGAACGAAAAGCCCGATCCCAAGACCACCACGATCTCCTATTTCTCGATGGAGTATGGGCTGCACTCATCGTTGAAAATCTATTCGGGCGGTTTGGGAATTCTGGCCGGCGACTACCTGAAAGAGGCTTCGGATAAAAATGTGCCGATGGCGGCCGTGGGGTTGCTCTATCGGTACGGCTATTTTACGCAGCGGCTCTCGGCGCAAGGAGCGCAGGAGGCGACCTATGAGGCGCAGAATTTCTACAAACTCCCGATCTCGCCCGTGCGTGACGAGGCCGGAGGTTGGGTTTCGATCGCCATTGCGCTGCCCGGACGAACGCTTTCGGCGCGTGTTTGGAAGTGTCAGGTGGGTCGCACCGATCTCTATCTCTTGGATGCCGATTATGAGGCCAACCTCGAAGAGGATCGCCAAATCACCCACTACCTCTATGGTGGCGACTGGGAGAACCGGCTTAAACAGGAGATTCTGCTGGGCATCGGTGGTATTCGTGCCCTGCGTAAATTGGGGATCAAGCACGATGTTTATCACTGCAATGAGGGTCATGCGGCCTTTATCGGTGTGGAACGTATTCGCGAATTGATCAACCACCGCAAACTGAGTTTCTCGGAGGCGATGGAGGTTATTCGCTCGTCGTCGCTCTTTACGACGCATACCCCTGTGCCGGCCGGACACGATGCCTTCCCCGAACCGATGATTCGCCAATACATGTCGCACTATCCCGATGTGTTAGGCATCACATGGGAGCAATATATCAACCTCGGCAAGACCAATCCGAACGACCCGAACGAGAAGTTCTCGATGTCGGTGTTGGCCTGCAACCTCTCGCAAGAGGTCAACGGTGTGTCGTGGCTCCACGGCGAGGTGTCGAAGGAGATTTTGGGCAACATGTGGCCCGGTTACTTCAAAAACGAACTGCACATCGGTTATGTCACCAATGGCGTGCATTTCCCTACGTGGATCGCAACCTCGTTGCGCCGTCTTTATGCGCGCTACTTTGCCGATGGATTCGAAGGTCATGTCTACGACATACCGGCTTGGCAGAAGGTGCACCAGATCCCCGATGATGAGTTGTGGGAGGAGCGCATGAAACTCAAACGTAAGTTGGTGGATCACATCCGCCGTCGATATAGCGATCCGACGCAGGTGCGTCTGGATTCGCCGCGACAGATGCTCCAAATCATCGAAGGGATCAAACCCGAAGTGTTGACGATCGGTTTTGCACGTCGGTTTGCGACCTATAAACGAGCCTATTTGCTCTTTACCAATCTCGATCGCCTCTCGGCAATCGTCAACAATAAGGAGCGTCCCGTGCAATTTATCTTTGCCGGCAAGGCGCACCCCAACGACAAACCCGGGCAGGATTTGATCAAACGGATCGTTGAGGTGTCGGCCATGCCGCAGTTTGTCGGCAAGATCGTCTTCCTCCAAAATTACGATATGGAGCTGGCGCGCCGCATGGTGCAGGGAGTCGATGTGTGGCTCAATACGCCGACCCGTCCGCTCGAAGCCTCGGGTACATCGGGCGAAAAGTGCGTGATGAACGGTGTGATGCAGTTCTCGGTGCTTGACGGCTGGTGGGTTGAAGGCTATAAGGAGGGGGCCGGATGGATGCTTCCGTTGGAGGCCACCTTTGCCGATCAACACTATCAGGACGAACTCGATGCCGAGATGATCTACAACACGATCGAAGAGCAGATCGTTCCGAAATACTACAACCGTACGGATGATAACGTCCCCCATGAGTGGGTGGAATCGGTCAAACGGTGCGTGGCCGATATTGCTTCGAACTTCACGACCAACCGAATGTTGATTGATTACGAAGAGCGATTCTACAACAAACTCGCCGCTCGCAAGCACGAGTTAACGCAAAATACCTACCGCACGGCACGAGAGATCGCTGCATGGAAACGGAAAGTGTCGGCTGCATGGGATGGTGTGCATGTGACCGATGTGCAGCGGGTCAAGATTGACAAGGAGGCGGTTTCGGTCGGAGAGAAGTACCATTTCGAAGTGACGGTCGATGTGGCCGGCCTGCAACCGGAGGATATTGGGGTCGAGATGGTGATCGCTCGTCAGATCATTGGCCACGAAGGGGTCAATGTGGTGCGTACCGAACCTCTTGTCCGCACGAAGACCGACGAGGGGCGCGTGACCTACGCGCTCGACTTCACGCCCGATGAGGCCGGCACGTTCGATGTGGCGTTGCGGATCTATCCGAGCAACCCGTTGTTGCCGCACCGGATGGACTTTGCGTTGGTCAAATGGGCATAGCACGCATTCCGGTTGTGGCGCGAAAACCACAACCGGAATCCGCTTGATGATGACGACTACCTGTTAAAAAATCGCGAAATTGGATAAAAAAATATTAAAATACCGAGTCGGAGTTGCTATCGTCTGAAAATTTTAATATCTTTATGGGAAAGAATCGGATATTCAGTATAAAACATGTCAGCACTAACCTTTGATAAACGCGAATTGGGAAACTTGGAATACTCCCTCCAACGCGAAATGCTCGCGACGGATCGCATCGGCGGATATATGAGCACGACGATTGTCTGCTGCAATACGCGCCGCTACCACGGTTTGATAGTCGCTCCGATCGACGACAGTGATCGCACCTATGTACTGCTCTCTTCGCTCGATGAAACGGTGATTCAGCACGATCAGACCTTCAATCTGGCGTTGCATCGTTTCCCCGGCATCTACGAACCGCGCGGACATAAGTACATCACCGATTTCGAGTACACACCGACCCCCACGATTACCTATCGTGTGGGGGGTGTGATCCTGCGAAAGGAGATGCTGTGGGTTCATAAGCGCACGCAGTTGATGATTCGTTATACGCTGCTCGATGCTCACTCCCAAACGCGGCTGCGACTGCGCCCGTTTCTCGCTTTTCGCGATAAACATGCGTTGACTCGCGCCAATATGGAGGCCGACGGTCACTCCTATCCGGCCGTCAATGGGGTGAAGTGTCGGCTTTATGGAACGTTCCCGTGGCTCTATCTGCAAACCAGCAAGCCCGGCGTTGAATTTGTTCCGGCTCCCGATTGGTACTATAATTTTGAATATCAACAGGATCTTGCGCGCGGTTACGAGGGTCACGAGGATCTGATGACCACCGGATACTTCGAAACCGAACTCAAAAAGGGGGAGAGTATCATCTTTTCGGCTTCGCTCGATGAGATGGGTTCGACCAAAACGATCGAAGAGGTCTACGGCGGTTCAATTGCCCGCCGTACCCATAAAATAGATTTTCTGAGCTGTTTGGAGCATGCGGCACGGCAATTTCTGATTCGTCGTCCGGGTAATCGGACGGAGGTGATTGCGGGCTATCCGTGGCACGATGTGTCGGCACGGCAGAGTTTCATCGCGCTGCCCGGCCTTACGCTGCGGCAGGATCATAAGGAGGATTGCATGGATGTCCTCGATAGCGAGGTGCGTGCCATGTCGGAGGGGATGTTCGGCGGATCGGCCTCGGCGGCGGTGGCTGTCGATGCGCCGTTGTGGTTCTTCTGGACGTTGCAGCAGTTGGGGCAGCAGATCGGCGATAAGGCGGTCTGGAAACGTTACGGCGAGGTGATGAAACAGCTCTTGGAGCACTACCGACGCGGTATCGGTCAACGGGTTGTGCGCAACGAGAACGGTTTGATCTGGGCCTCGGCCGAAGAGCCGCTGACGTGGATGAACTCGGTGATTGAAGGTCGTGCAGTTACGCCGCGTAACGGCTATCAGGTCGAGGTCAACGCTTTGTGGTATAATGCCGTATGCTATGCTCTCGATTTGGCTCGCGAGGCTGGTGATAAAACGTTTGTGGCGCGTTGGAGCGACGAACCGGCGCGCACGGCCGCAGCGTTTCAGGCCTTATTTGTACTCCCCGAAGAGGGCTATTTGGCCGACTATGTCGATGGCGAGGGGGCGTGTCGTACGATCCGTCCCAATATGATTATTGCATGCGGACTGCCCTACAAGATGATTGATCTGGAAATGCAGGTCGATGTGATCCGCACGGTGCGTCAACATCTATTGACCCCCAAAGGTTTGCGGTCGTTGACTCCTCGCAATCCGGCCTATAAGGGATCGCAGGAGGGTTCGCCTGAGGAGCGCGATTTGGCGGCCAAAAACGGGTCGGTATGGCCTTGGTTGCTGATGTTTTATGTGCGGGCTTGTTTTGATATAGACGGCAAGAATTTCCTGCCGCAGGCCAAGGAGATCATGGCCGGATTTGACGATGATATTCAAGCCTACGGGATCGGGTCGATTGCCGAGTTATACGATGCCGACCCTCCGTTTGCACCGCGTGGGGCTATTTCGCAGGCGTGGAGTGTTGCGGCAGCTCTCGAAATCAACGGAATGATTGCGGAGTATGGTTCCAAACGAATAGCCGCGAAGCGTGCAACGAAAAAATAGATGGTAGTGTGCCTTGGGCTCGGTATTTGCGGAGTATGATCGCACCAAATCGAACCGGCATGGATGAACGATTAAAAAGGGACAAATAGTATGAGAGTCTTGATGTTCGGTTGGGAATTTCCGCCCCATATTGCGGGAGGTTTGGGAACGGCCTGTTATGGAATGACCCGCGGATTAGCGCGCAACGGTGTCGATGTGACTTTCGTTGTGCCACATGCCTATGGCGACGAAGACCAGCGGTTTACGCGCGTGATGAATGCGTCGGATGTGGAGGCTCTCTATGGCTCGACGGGTGGTGGCGCGGACGATATTTTGGAGAAGATGTCGTTTATTCAGATTGATTCGAATATGGTTCCCTACATCTCGCCCGAAGAGTATCAGACCTACCACGAACAGTATGTAAAAACGGGGGAGAAGGTGTGGTCAACGACCGACTTGTGGAAGCAGCGTTATACGTTCTCGGGAAAGTACGGAGCCAACCTGATGGAAGAGGTGGCGCGTTATGCGGTGGTGGCGGCGCAGTTGGCCAAGGAGTTGGAGGGACAGTTTGATGTCATCCATGCACACGATTGGCTGACCTACTACGCCGGAATCGCTGCTAAACGCATCTCCGGCAAACCGTTGGTGGTGCACATGCACGCCACCGAATATGATCGTAGCGGCGAAAATATCAATACGCAGGTCTATGCCATCGAGCGTGCCGGTATGCAGGCGGCCGATCGGGTGATTGCGGTGTCGAACTTGACGCGCAATATTGTCATTACCCGTTACGGCATTCCCGCCGAAAGAGTCGTTACGGTGCACAATGCGGTGCGATTTGCCGAAAAGTCGGGGGCTGTTCCCGAGCGAGGCGTGGAGGACAAGATCGTCACTTTCCTCGGCCGTATCACCTATCAGAAAGGGCCCGATTATTTTGTCGAGGCGGCGGCCAAGGTGCTCAAACGGATTCCGAACGTGCGCTTTGTGATGGCCGGTTCGGGTGACATGATGAATCACGTGATCCGCCGTGTGGCGCGGCTGGGCATCGCCGATCGGTTCCACTTCACGGGATTCTTGCGTGGGGAGGATGTTCACAAGATGTTTCAACTCTCCGATGTATATGTCATGCCATCGGTTTCGGAGCCGTTCGGAATCTCACCGTTGGAGGCCATGCGCTCCAACGTGCCGGTGATTATCTCCAAACAGAGCGGTGTGGCCGAGGTGTTGGATTATGCGGTGAAGGTCGATTATTGGGATGTTGATGCGCTGGCAGATGCCATCTATGGTCTGATCGAATATCCGGCTTTGGCCGAGATGTTTGCCTCGAAAGGGCTTGAAGAGGTGACTAACCTCAAATGGAACGATGCGGCTGCGAAGATCAAAACGGTCTACGAGGCTGCTATTGAAGAGAATAAAAATAAAAAATAGATACCTATGAAAACCGTCTGCTTCTATTTTCAAGTGCATCAACCGTGGCGTTTGAAGAAATATCGTTTCTTCAATATGGGCAAGGACCACAACTATCTGGATGATTTGATGAACCGTTCGATCATGCAGAAGGTCGCTCGGCAATGCTATCTGCCGATGAATGCGTTGCTGCTGAAACTCATCAAAGAGAATAAGGGGCGTTTTCGCTGCTCGTTCTCGATCACCGGAATTGCCGTTGAACAGTTTCGTGCATTCGCTCCGGAGGTGCTCGATTCGTTCAAGGAGCTGGCGGAAACGGGTTGTGTCGAGTTCTTGGGCGAGACCTACTCTCATTCGTTGGCATCGCTCGCCTCGAAGGAGGACTTTACAAAACAGGTCAAACTCCATACGGCCATGCTCAAAAAGGAGTTTGGCATCAAACCGACCGCTTTTCGCAACACGGAGTTGATCTATTCCGACCAGATCGGTGAAATGGTAGCGGGTATGGGTTTTAAAACCATGCTGGCCGAGGGAGCCAAGCATGTGCTGGGCTGGAAGTCACCTAACTTTGTCTATGCCAACGCGATTGATCAGAAGTTGCGACTCTTGTTGCGCAACTATAAACTCTCTGACGACATTGCTTTCCGCTTTTCGAACCGGAGCTGGGATCAGTGGCCGTTGACGGTGGACAAATACGTCAAGTGGATTGCCTCGGATGAAACGGCAGGAGAGGTTGTCAACCTCTTTATGGATTACGAAACCTTCGGGGAGCACCAGACTGCTGACACGGGTATCTTCGAATTTATGCGTGCTCTGCCCAAAGCGGTGCTCGCTAAGAAGAACGACCTCGAATTTGCCACCGTGAGCGAGGCGGCCAAAAACCACCAGCCTGTTGCCGTGCTCCATTGTCCGCATGTTATGTCGTGGGCTGATGAGGAGCGTGATGTGACAGCATGGTTGGGAAACGAGTTGCAAAACGAGGCATTCTCGAAACTATATGCCCAAAAAGAGAAGGTCGCGGCGTTGAAAAACCCCGATTTCGACTATGTATGGAGCTTCCTACAATCCTCCGATCACCTCTACTATATGGCAACCAAGTGGCTCTCCGATGGCGATGTGCACTCCTACTTCAACCCCTACGATTCCGCTTACGAGGCATTTATCAACTACATGAATGTTCTCTCGGACTTTATCGTTGAATTGGATAAGGCCGAAGTAGACAAAAAATTAAAAGTCAAACATTAAAATCCGAAAAGCACGCAGCGAAAGCGTGTGTTCGACCAATATCGAAGAGTCGCTCTCTACTGCGAGAGTGGCTCTTTGTCGGTTTCTGGGGGGGGGTATTGGGCGGTGTTAGCGGATGATGACTGCATTGACCAGCCGAATGCCCGATCGGCGGTTGATCTCCTCTTTGAGTGCCTCGCGTTGATAGAACAACTCCGAGCGGATGACGCTCGATTGCAGCCGGACGTGGAGAATGTGGTTTTCGAGACGCAACTCCGAGGTCAGGTCGGCCACGCGGTCGCCTACGATCATCCGCCAAGTGTCGGGAAGTTTTCCTTCGGCGACCTTTGCGGCGATGTAAGGACGTTTGAAAAACTCCTCCAAAAGATCGCCCATCAACAGGGTTTTTGTGCGTCTCATTGCTCAATAGTGCCGCTCCTGACGGTGAATAGTTCGTAGTGGCTGCCCGCCTTGTCTAAAATCGTGCGCAGCCGATTCGGATTACAATCCGAGATGAAGATTTGCCCGAAAGCCTCGCCGCCCACAAGCCGGATCAACTGTTCGACACGGCCGGCATCGAGTTTGTCGAACAGATCATCGAGTAGTAGGATCGGGCGTTCGCTCTTTTCGCGGGCAAGAAGGGCGTATTGCGCCAATTTGAGTGCGATCAGAAATGATTTTTGCTGTCCCTGCGAACCGTATTTGCGTAGTGGATAGCCGCCGATGCGCAGGGTGAGATCATCGCGGTGAATCCCCGATGTGGTAAATTCGTTGACGAGATCTTTTTGGCGGGCGTTCCGCAGAATCTCGCCGAACGTGTGGTCATTCAACTCCGATTTATAGTGTAGTTCTACCTGCTCACGATCCTCGGCAAGCAGTCGGTAGTACTCTGCGACAATGGGTTGCAACTGTTCGATCAATGCTTGACGGCGTTTGTGAATGATCGCTCCGTGGTCGCATAACTGGGCATCGTAGATCGAGAGCATCTCCTCGTCGGGTCGTGCTTTGAGCAGCCGGTTGCGTTCGGCCAATACGGCGTTGTAGCGCATCAGCGCGGCCAGATAGCCACGGTCGAGCTGCGAGATGAAGGCGTTGAGGTAGCGGCGGCGTTCATCGGCCGCCTCGCTGATCAGAGCACTGTCGGAGGGCGAAACGATCACGGTCGGTATCAATCCGACATGGTCGGCCAACCGCTCATACTCTTTGCCGTTGCGTTTGAGGATCTTACCGCCTTTTCGTGAGAACGAGCAACTCACCGTCTCGCTCTTGCCGCCATCGGTTGCATAGGAACCTTCGGCCATGAAAAACTCTTCGCCGTGGCGGATGCTCTGGCCATCGGTCATTTGGAGCGAAGATTTGCACATCGACAGATACCACACGGCATCAATGACATTGGTCTTTCCGGCTCCGTTGTCACCGACCAAACAGTTAATGCCCGCGCAGAAGTCAAGTTCCTCGCGGGCGATGTTTTTGAAATTCAGCAGTGATATTTTTTTCAGATACATCGCTCAAAGGTACAAAAAAATACGACACAGCATTGTACATTGTGAATAGTTTTGTATCTTTGCTGCCTATCATACGCAATTATAAACTAAAATACGATATTTTTTATGGCAAAAGAGAACATCGCCGAACAGGAAGTCCTCGGCGAGGCAATGAACAAAACGGAGTTCTTTTTCGAGAAAAACGGCCGCAAGATGACCTACATCTTTATGGCTCTGCTTGTTGTAGCAGCTTTGATCTATGGCTATCGTGCCTTGATCGTTGCTCCTCGCGCCGAGAAGGCCGCCGAGATGATCTCCGAAGCACAAAACCGTTTCGACGGCGAGAATCCCGATTTCGAGCTGGCACTCAACGGCGATGCTAACGGAGCCGGTTTCCTCGATGTAATCGAGAAGTACGGCGCAACGCCGTCGGGTAACTTGGCCAAGCATTATGCCGGTATCTGCTACCTGCGTCAGGGCGATTTGGAGAATGCTGCCAAATATCTGGCTAAATTCTCGACCGTGAAGGGTATCCCAGGAGCGATCATTAACGCCCAGAACTTCGGTCTGCAAGGCGATGTCGCTGTGGAGAAGAAGGAGTATGCCCAAGCCGTAAAGTTCTACAACAAGGCTATTAAGGCTGCCGATAACAACATGACTGCTCCGATGTTCCTTCGTAAAGCCGGTATGGCTGAGCAGGCTCTGGGTAACAACGCCAAGGCTGCTACTTACTATCAGGAAATCATGACCTCGTACCCCGCTTCGATGGAGGCGCGAGAGGCCGAAAAACTGCTGGGAAGCGTAGAGTAACAATGGCGACCAAAAACCACAATCTTTCCAAATTTGATTCTCCGCTGCCTTCGGCGGCCGAAATGCGTTTCGGTATCGTGGTGGCTGAGTGGAACCGCGAAGTGACCGAGGCGTTGTTGGAAGGAGCCGTGCGCACGCTGCGTGCTGCCGGCTGTCCCGATATCAATATTCAGATCAAGTACGTTCCGGGAACCTTCGAACTGTCACTCGGTGCGCAATTCTTTGCCGAGTATTCGGATGTGGATGCCGTAATCGCTCTGGGGTGTGTCATTCAAGGAGATACGCGCCATTTCGACTTCATTTGCCAAGGGGTTACGCAGGGGATTACTCAACTGCAACTGCAATGGAATATGCCGATCGCATTCGGTGTGTTGACGGTCAACGATATGCAACAAGCTCTCGATCGTTGCGGAGGTCGCCACGGAAACAAAGGTGACGAGGCCGCTGCAACGGCAATCAACATGGTCAAATTGCAGATCGACATGGATGCCGCCTCGCCCGATCACGAGCCCGATCGTCGCAATATCAATTAACAAAAAAGAGAACTCTCGCGGGTTCTCTTTTTTGTTAGGATCGGTTTTGCCCGATGGCTATTCGTTGATATAACGTCCTACAAAAATTCCGACACGCTGCGTGTACTCTGCGCGATTGTCGTGATATGAGAGCGCGTGTTCGGCATTGGGGACAATCCATAGCTCTTTGTCGCCCGATTTAGCCTCGTAGAGCGGATAGACCATTGCGGTAGGGACGTAGCCATCGGCATCACCGTGGATGAAGAGCATCGGAAGGGTAGATTTGCGCACCTGTTCCAACGAGGAGGCCTCACCGAACGACCAACCGTAACGCACTTTGCAGAGACCGCTCGCCAGATCGAGCAGCGGAAAGGCCGGCAGGTGAAACCGCTCCTTCAACTCCTTGGCGAATTGATCGCGAACACTCGTGTAGCCGCAATCTTCGACAAAACACTTTACATAGGGCTGCTGCGGTTCGCCTGAAACCATCATGGTCGTTGCTGCGCCCATCGAGATGCCGTGTACCACCATCTGTGTGTGGCCTCCGAAAATCGCGTTGGCGGTCTCCATCCAGCGCAGTACATCGTGTCGGTCTTTCCACCCCATCTGAATCGCATCGCCGCCGCTCTCCCCGTGGTAGTGAAGGTCGGGAAGCAGAATGTTGTAGCCCAGATCGTGGTTGTAGAGATAGCCGATCATCAACATTCGCACGGCGTTATCCGTGTAGCCGTGGACGATTACCGCAGTATGGTTGGTCGGTGCGGGTGCATAGGCGTAGAGTGCGTGCAGCCGAATCCCTTGTGGGTCGGTAATCGTTGTGTCGCGCAGCGCATCGTGTCGATGCAGGCTATCCACCCACGATTCGAGGTACGGGTAGTTTTCGTACATGTAGGGGTAGGAGTTTCGGTTTGACTCCGTGAGATCGGGGCGTAACGAATAGGAGAGCATATAATAGCTCCCGCCGATCAATACCGCCGCCAACACCATGAGAATACCCACAATCCACCCTGTGATTTTTTTCATAGGTTGTCTGTTTCAAAAACCTTACCGAAGTGGCAAATAAAATCTATTTCCCTAACTTTGTGCGGACGTGAGCCAGCATATCATCAGTCATGCGCGACAAGTCCCATTCGGGTTTCCAGCCCCACTCTTCGCGGGCACAGGTGTCATCGAGCGAATTCGGCCAACTCTCGGCGATCGCTTTCTTCACAGGATCAATATCATAAGACATCGTGAATTGTGGCATCCGTTTTTTGATCTCGGCGAAAATGATCTCCGGCGTAAAACTCATGGAGGCGATGTTGAAACTGTTGCGATGGAGGAGTTTCGAGGGATCGGCCTCCATTAACTCCACGCAGGCGCGCAGCGCATCGGGCATGTAGATCATGTCCATATAGACATCTGACGGAACAGGACAGGTGAATTTACCACTCTTGATCGCTTCGTAGTAGATCTCCACGGCGTAGTCCGTGGTACCGCCGCCGGGGAGCGTTACGCTCGAAATGATGCCGGGGAAACGTACCGAACGGGTATCAACGCCGTATTTGTGATGGTAGTAGTTGCCCAGCAGTTCGCCCGTGACCTTGCAGATCCCATAGACGGTTGTCGGTTGCATGATCGTATCCTGCGGAGTCTGATCTTTGGGTGACGAGGGGCCGAAAGCACCGATCGAACTGGGTGTAAAGAGGGCGCAATGGTGTTGTCGTGCCACTTCAAGCGAGTTGTTCAACGCACCCATGTTGACATTCCATGCCATCTGTGGATTGCGTTCACCGACCGCCGATAACAAGGCCACCAGATTGAAAATCGTGTCGATACGATGTCGAGCTACCACCGAAGCCATTGCGGTGGCATCGAGGGCGTTGAGTACCTCGAAGGGTCCCTCTTCGCCGAGATTCTTGCATTCGCGCATGTCGGTAGCCACTACGTTGGCACCGCCATAGATATTGCGCAGATAGACTGTCAGCTCGGAACCGATCTGGCCTCCGGCGCCTACGATTAAGATGCGTTTCATACGATTTGTATTATAATTTGAAGTAAAGATAGAAAAATTTTGGGAAAACAATACATTTTTTTGGCGATTTCAAAATTCTTATGT
>CAYOKU010000063.1:8020-15628 GCA_964404645.1 uncultured Alistipes sp. | reverse complement strand
TAAGAGCAAGGGCACGACTATTTGGTCGTGCCCTTGCTCTTATAATAGGGGTTGGAGTTAACGTTGTACGCGGCCATTGCTATTGCCTGCAACGAGAGCCTCTACCTCGGATGCAGTGAATTGGCAATAATCGCCGGTGATGGTATTTTTGAGCGCGCAGGCTGCCGTACCGAAGTCGAGTGCGTGTTGTGCGTCCTCGGTGTAAGCTGCCAATCCGTAAATCAGCCCTCCGACAAAGGCATCACCCACACCTACACAGTCGATAACGGGGTTGATGTCGTGTATGCGTGTGGTGTAAAGACGATCGCCGGAGTAGAGTGTTCCGGAGATGAGGTGGTGGTTGGCGTTGATGACGTTGCGCAGTCCGAAGATAATATCGCGACAGCGCGGAAAACGGGTTGCGACCTCTTTGGATGCTCGTTCGTAGGCCGTGTAATCGGGCATGTAGGTAGAGTCGGTGGCTCCGAAGTGGGGCATCTGAATGTCGAGTACCCGCTCGTATTCATCGTCCGTGCCGAAGAGCCCGTCACATTGCGCGATTAGTGGTGGCAGCACTTCGCGGGCATCTTTGCCGTAGTTCCATAGATTTTTGCGGAAATTGATGTCGCAGGAGACCTTCAATCCCATCTCGTGGGCAATCGCAATTGCCTCGGCGCAGACCGCTGCGGTCGATGCCGAAACGGCGGCCGAGATTCCCGACCAATGAAACCAGTCGGCGTGGCGGAAGATAGTTCGCCAGTCGATCATGCCTGTTTGCAGTTGATCAAAAGCTGAACCGGCGCGATCGTACACCACCAAAGTCGAACGAAGGGCAGCGGCAGATTCCATGTAATAGAGCCCCATGCGTTTGCCGCAACGTAGGATGTGTGTGGTGTCTACGTTGTAGTGGTGCAGGTCGGCGATACTGGCCTCGGCAATCCGATTATCGGGCAGGCAGGTTACAAATTCGCTTTGAAGTCCGTAATTGGCCAGTGCAACGGCGACATTGGCCTCGCTGCCACCAAAACCCACTTCGAAGGTTTTCGTCTGGTTAAACCGCAGGTGATCGGGCGGAGTGAGCCGCAACATGATCTCACCGAAAGTGACGATTTTTTGTATTTTCATGATTTTTTAAAATGACCCTCAAAGATACAAAAAAAGTCCGGCATTGAACCGGACTTTGGCGTTTATCCTGTGTGTTATTTTTTGCGAATGGTCACCGTGAGCGGCGCAACGATGGCAGCTCGTGCTGCGGCAATCTCCTCCTGCCATTCGTCCATATCCTCGACTCCGCCAAGGCTCCAACCCGAACCGGCATAGTAGACCATCGGAACTCCCGATTTGACACGAGTTATGGCAACTGCATGCCCCAACGTGTCGGCGACCATTTCACCCGTGGGTAGGATGACTGCTTCGTAGAGATCTCCATCGCGTGCCGGCTCTTTCGAATCCGACACCGCTTCACATAAGGCGAGCCAATCAGCCCCGATTACTATTTGTTTGACCGCGTGGCGCACAAAACCGGCGGCGATAGGCAACTCGTCGAAAGCACCGGTGTAGCTGTTTTCCATGCGGTTGAATCGTTGGTTTGCATCCAGTGAGATGATCTTGGTCAATGACACTTCGGTACTATCGGCCGAGAAGGGGGCGTAGGTTAACCTCACCGTAGTGCGGATCGGGCCGTTGTCGAGAGTCTGGTAGCTCTGATAGTTGTGATTCATGTACCATAAGCGGCCGTTTATGAGGGGAGCCGAAGCACCCGAACCCAGCGTAACACCCACCTTATAGCAATCCATACCATCACCGTAGTTATGGTGGTAATCACCTCGGGCATACCACTCATCAATGATCAGTTTCTCCTTATTTTTGACCCATACATCAATGCCCGGGCTGACAAGTTTCTCTTTCGATGTTTCGAGTGCTGGACCGTAAAGCCGGTAGCAGACCTTGTTGTTCTCCCACGCGTAGTCATCGTAGCGTTCCGGAACTTGACGTCCGTATGCCTCCGTGGGGTAGTTGTCGCGTTTGCCGACCTTGATTTTGTAGAGAACCTGCTCCTGCGGATCAACATCTACCTGAAAGATCAACGCCTGCGGTTCGGGTTCGCCGTGGTAGATCACTTGCGAGGGTATCTGCTCGCCATCGTGGTCGATGACTACGACGGTTGACGGTGTGATCCCTTTCAATGTCGCAAGGTCGCTCCATGCGATTTCAACGGTTTCGTCATCGCGCTCGATCGATGTCGAATTACTTACTTCGACCGTTAAACTTGGTGAACAAGAGACGAGTAGCAGAATACTGGCCCCGATAATCGGCTGTTTCATAAATATCGTGTTTTGAAGTTTTTTTGTGTTTTTTTGACAAATATACCATTTTTTCGTATATTGGTCAACCAAATTAAGGATTATTCCGTCAAATAGGTGCGATTTTCAGCCTACGTCTGGCAGAAAGTTACTAATTTTACAGGGATAATTTGGCTGATGAAACCGAATAACTAGTTTAATGAATAAAATTTCGATCTAATTATGAAAATCGTAACCTTGGGAGAGATTATGCTGCGTCTTTCGACCTCCGGCAATACCCGTTTTGTACAATCCGATGCATTTGATGTTGTATATGGCGGTGGAGAGGCCAATGTGGCTGTGAGTTGTGCCAATTATGGCCATGAGGCCTATTTTGTCACCAAACTGCCCAAACACGAAATTGGACAATCGGCTGTAAATGCCTTGCGAAAGAGCGGTGTGAAGTGCGATTACATTGTACGTGGCGGCGACCGTGTGGGGATCTATTACCTCGAAACGGGGGCATCGATGCGCCCATCGAAGGTGATTTATGACCGAGCACATTCGGCAATTGCCGAAGCAGAGCCTGCGGATTTCGATTTCGATGCGATCATGGAGGGAGCCGACTGGTTCCACTGGTCGGGGATCACTCCGGCCATCTCGGACAAGGCGGCGGAGTTGACCCGTTTGGCTTGCATCGCAGCCCAGAAACACGGAGTTACGGTCTCGGTCGATCTGAATTTTCGCAAAAAATTGTGGACGAAAGAGAAGGCTCAATCTATCATGCGCCCGTTGATGCAGTATGTCGATGTCTGTATCGGTAATGAGGAGGATGCTGATCTTTGCCTCGGATTTAAACCCGATGCCAATGTCGAAGGGGGCCAGACTAACGCTGAGGGGTACAAAGGAATTTTTCGCCAAATGGCGGCGACGTTCGGGTTTAAATATGTTGTTTCTACCCTTCGCGAATCGTTCTCGGCCTCGCACAATGGTTGGAAAGCGATGATCTATAACGGCGAAGAGTTCTATGAGTCGAAGCGTTACGACATTGACCCGATCATCGACCGTGTGGGCGGGGGAGATGCCTTTTCTGGTGGGGTGATTCATGGTTTGCTGACCAAAGCCACGCAGGGCGAAGCACTCGAATTTGCCGTTGCGGCATCGGCCTTGAAACATACCATCCACGGTGATTTCAATATGGTGTCGGTCGAAGAGGTTGAGTCGTTGGCCCAAGGAAACGCCAGCGGTCGTGTGCAACGGTAGTGTGTAAAATGATTAATCAGATGACATATGGCTCGTTTTAGTAAATTTCAAGTCATGGAGGCTATCGGTAAAACCGGTATGGTTCCCGTATTTTATCAGGCCGATGTACAGATTGCCAAACAGGTGTTAAAAGCTTGTTATGAAGGGGGAGTTCGAGCATTCGAGTTCACCAATCGCGGTGATTTTGCTTCGGAGGTGTTTGTGCAACTGGTTAAATATGCGGCCAAGGAGTGCCCCGAAATGGTGCTTGGTATCGGTTCGATAGTCGATGCGCCGACGGCGGCTCTCTACATGCAATATGGGGCAAACTTCATCGTGGGTCCCTACTTCAACCTCGATGTGGCCAAGGTCTGCAATCGACATCTTGTCCCCTATACCCCCGGTTGCGGATCGGTGACCGAAATCGGTATGGCACAGGAGGCCGGTTGTGATCTGACGAAGGTCTTTCCGGCCGGAAATGTCGGAGGTCCCTCGTTCGTCAAAAATGTCAAAGCACCGCTACCGTGGTCAAATATCATGGCAACGGGGGCTGTTGAACCCTCGGAGGAGAATCTTTCGGCGTGGTTTAAAGCCGGAGTCTATTGCGTAGGGATGGGTTCGCAACTCTTTCCGAAGGAGGTGCTGGACGCCCACGATTGGGGCGCAATTACCGCACAATGTCGGTTTGCCCTCGATGTAATTGCTAAAAATCGGTTGTGCAAATAAAATCGCAAATTTTTTTATCATCTAAAACAACAAACAATGATTCGAACCGTCAAAGAGAAGATGACACAGTATCGGTGGGTGATCTGCGCCATGCTTTTCTTCGCCACTACGGTCAACTACCTCGACCGTCAGGTACTCTCGCTCACATGGGATGAGTTTATCAAACCCGAATTCCATTGGAATGAGTATCACTACGGCCTTATTACTTCAATTTTTTCGATTGTCTATGCCGTTTGTATGCTCTTCGCCGGCCGTTTTATCGACTGGATGGGGACGAAAAAAGGGTATCTTTGGGCGATCGGAATTTGGTCTGCCGGAGCCTGCTTACATGCCCTGTGTGGCGTGGCAACCGAGGCTTGGTTTGCTCTTCCGAATGCCGCGGCTCTGCGTGCTGTGGAGATTGGTTCTGCCGCCGCCGCTTCGATTGCGATGGTCAGCATGTATTTTTTCATTGCGGCCCGTTGCATCCTTGCTTTGGGCGAGGCTGGAAACTTTCCGGCAGCGATCAAAGTGACGGCCGAGTATTTCCCTAAAAAAGACCGAGCCTTTGCTACCTCAATCTTCAATGCGGGAGCGTCAATCGGTGCGCTTTTTGCTCCGCTGACCATTCCGTTGCTGGCCAAGGCGTGGGGATGGGAGGTCGCCTTTATCGTGATCGGAGCTCTGGGATTTATCTGGATGGGATTCTGGGTATTCATGTATCGCAAACCTGCCGAGCATCCGGCCGTGAACAGATCCGAGTTGGAGTATATCGAGCAGGATAAATGCGAAATGGTCGATGGAGTACCCTCCGCCCAATGTGACGAACCGAAAATGAGCATGTGGAGGTGTTTCTCCTACAAGCAGACATGGGCTTTTGCTTTTGGTAAATTTATGACCGATGGCGTGTGGTGGTTCTTCCTCTTTTGGACGCCTTCGTACCTCAATACGCAGTTTGGCATCAAAACCTCTGAAGGACTGGGCATCTCGTTGATATTTACGCTCTATGCGATTACAATGCTCTCGATCTATGGGGGTAAAATACCAACGATCATCATCCACAAAACGGGATTGAATCCCTATGCTGCGCGCATGCGTGCCATGTTGGTCTTTGCATTTATTCCGCTGTTGGTGTTGTTAGCTCAGCCGTTGGGGACGATTTCGCCGTGGTTTCCGATTATTATGATCGGTCTTGGCGGTGCGGCGCATCAGTCTTGGTCGGCTAACATCTTCTCGACGGTGGGCGATATGTTTCCCAAATCGGCCATTGCAACGGTGACGGGTATTGGCGGTATGGCAGGAGGTGTCGGATCCATGATTCTGCAATGGTTTGCTGGTTGGCTCTTTGTCTATGCCGACAAAACACACTTGACATATATGGGATTCGAAGGAAAACCTGCCGGATATTTCATCGTCTTCTGTATCTGCGCCGTGGCTTATCTGATTGGTTGGATCGTTATGAAATCGCTTGTTCCTAAATACAAACCGATTGTTGTCCGATAATCAACCAGCGATCAGCAAAAAGCCTCGGTTATGCCGAGGCTTTTCGTTGAATTGTTCGCAGATGATCCGTCATGAAGTATTGCAACACGCCACGTAGAAACATATAGAGCGTGAAAGCCAGCCATAGTGCATTGTTGCCGATGAACGGATAACACGTATAGTAGATTCCGAAATAGGCAGCCGTTGCCCAAAACATAGAGTTGCGCATGACACGTGTTTCGGTGGCTCCGACCATGATGCCGTCCATGATAAACGGCATGGCAGAGGCGATCGGAATCACGATGATCCAGCCAATGTAGCGTTCGGCCAGAAGGACGATTGACGCAGCGTTGGGGCTCGAACGATCGACAAATAATGCCACCAATTCACGCCAACTCAACAGGTAGATACCGACGAAGGCAACCGAGATCGCCGTACCCCAAAAAATCGACAGTCGCAGACAGCGTTGTAATGACACTTCATCGCGAGCTCCGATAAAACGCCCCGTGAGAGCCTCGGCCGAGTAGGCGAAACCATCGTTCATGTAGGAGAAGAGGGTAAACAGTTGCAGCAAGAGGGTATTGACCGCCAACATCGCCGGATCGCCCATTCGAGCCGAAGCTCCGGTGAAAAAGGTATAAACCGCCACGATGCAGAACGTGCGCAAGATGATGTCGCGGTTGATGACGAAAAAGGTCTTCAAAGGGCGAAAATCGAGCACTTCGCGCCAGTTGATGTCGGTGAGCAGGTGACGATATTTGGCAATGAGCAGCACGGTCGATAACCCGACACCCGTATATTGGGCGATGATCGAAGCATAGGCGATGCCGACAATTCCCAGATCCAGCCCGAATGCAAACCATAGACTGCAAAGAATGTGTACTATATTGACCACAATGGCCGTAAACATCGGAATCACGGCATTTTGCATGCCAGTGAACCAACCGTTGAATCCGAAGAGCACGATGCCCGCCGGTACGGCCCAGATGCGGGCATAGAAATAGTCGCGAGTCATCTGACTTCCGTTCATCGCCCATAGAGCCAGCTCCCCGACCGGAAATTGCAGCAGGATCATCAGCACACCCATCACGCCCGAAACCGATAATGCACGTGCCAGCATATTGGTGCACTCGCGAAAGTTTCCAGCACCGAATGCCTGTGCCGTCAGACCACTTGTCCCCATACGCACGAACGAGCAGTTCCAGTAGATGAAGTTAAAGATCGACACCCCGATTGCCAACGCTCCGATTGTGGCGGCCGAATCGGCACCCCAATGGCCGGCGATAGCGGTCGAAACGATACCCATCAGCGGTACGGTGATGTTCGACACAATATTCGGGAGGGCGATACGTAGTATTTCGCGGTTCATTTTCATAGCGGTTGCAAAGATAGGTGGAAAAGCGTAAAATTCTGCATATCGCATGCTTTTATCTCCAATTCGGGCACGTTATATGCTTGAATCCAGAAAAATGAATTACCTTTGCCGCGTAAATAGATTGAATAACATGAAAGAGATCAAAAACGACTCGACCGAGGCCGTATCCCGTTTTGGCCGCGATAAACGCAAACGAACCGTGACGGCTACCGTGGAGCGCGTCGAGCGTCGTCCGCGTCAGGAGCATGAGGCTTCCGATTCGAACCATTCGCAAGAACACTACACCGAAAAACGTACTTCGTACAATCCTCATTTTACGGCAGATAACCGTCCGGCATTTGACAAGCCGCGTTATAATCGAGAAGACCGTCCGCAACGCACCTATGGTGACAAACCTCGTTACAACAACGAAGACCGTCCGCAACGTTCCTATGGCGACAAACCTCGTTATAACAACGAAGATCGTCCGCAACGTTCCTATGGTGATAAACCTCGTTACAACAACGAAGATCGTCCGCAACGTTCCTATGGCGACAAACCTCG
>CAYOKU010000063.1:0-7920 GCA_964404645.1 uncultured Alistipes sp. | reverse complement strand
AACCTCGTTACAACAACGAAGATCGTCCGCAACGTTCCTATGGCGACAAACCTCGCTACAACAACGAAGATCGTCCGCAACGTTCCTATGGCGACAAACCTCGTTACAACAACGAAGATCGTCCGCAACGCACCTATGGCGACAAACCTCGTTACAACAGTGAGGATAAACCGCGCCGTTCGTTTGGCGATAAACCGGCTTATGGCGAGAAAAAATACGGAGATAAGCCCTATGGCGATCGCAAGTTCGGGGATAAGAAATTCGGTGATAAACCGCGTTCTGGTGGTGATCGCAAGTTCGGTGACAAACCCTACAAGCCGGCTTTCCGTAAAAATGACGACAAACCTAAGAATTATCCGAAATACAATCCCGAAAAGCAGATTGGTGAGATGCGCCTGAACCGTTTCATCGCCCAATCGGGTATCTGCTCTCGTCGTGAGGCCGATGATTTTATTACGGCTGGTGTGGTTTCGGTCAACGGAAAGATTGTGACCGAACTGGGTACGAAGGTGATGCCGACCGATGAAGTGAAGTTCAACGACAGCCGTGTAGAGGGCGAAAAAAAGGTCTATTTGGTGCTCAATAAGCCCAAGGGATATGTGACTTCGCTCGATGATCCCCACGCCGGAAAGACCGTGATGGAGTTGGTTAAGGATGCTTGCGAAGAGCGGATCTATCCGGTGGGACGTCTTGATAAGAACAGTCTTGGTTTGTTGCTCTTCACCAACGATGGTGATATGACCAAACAGTTGACCCACCCCTCATACCAGAAGAAGAAGATCTATCAGGTCTCCCTCGATAAACCCTTGACTCGCGCCGACATGGATAAGATTGCCGAGGGTATCACACTCGAAGATGGTGTCATCTTTGCCGATGAGATCTCCTATGTCAAGGAGGATAAGCAGGAGGTCGGTATTGAGATTCACTCCGGACGCAACCGTATCGTGCGCCGTATCTTCGAATTTTTGGGCTATACGGTCACAAAACTTGATCGCGTCTACTATGCCGGTTTGACCAAGAAAAACCTCAAACGTGGTGGATGGCGTTTTCTTACGCGCGAAGAGGTGGAGCGTCTGAAATCGGGGCAGTACGAATAATCCTGTTGCTGCAAAGAGCCGCTCCGGTATAGCCGAGCGGTTGATAAAAAAACAGCCTGACGATCAAGTCAGGCTGTTTTTTCGTATTGATATTCTCGGAATTACTTCCAATTCAGGATCTTGTGGAAATCGTATGCTTCGGGATTTGCAACGTATTTCTTCGCTGCATCGTAATCCTCCGGTGTGATTGCGTTGAGGATATTGTCCACGACTGAGGAGAACTTATCCGACTTGATGTCAACCAAACGGGGCGGAATCTTACCGGTTGTAGGATCTTGAAGATCTTTCAGGTAGAGCGGCGATACATTGCCTTCCGAGTCAACATATACCATGCAACCCGTCTTGCCGTCTGCAAAAAGTTTATATACACCGATACCCAACTCCGAGCAGTAAGTCAAGTCGTATGCGATCGGGGTCTGGCAACGAATCTCGTAACCCAACTCTACTGGACGGCTCTTGACTTTGATATTCAGTTCTTTGAGCTTATTCTCGATCATCTCGTTGAAAATATGAGCCTTCGATACTTTGCCCAATTCGGGGTGTCCGTGGTCATCGTAGGTGAAGTGGATACCACTCTTGCGGATCTCCTCATCGCTCAATGCGTGGAATACGCCCTCCGAAATGACCGCAGCTCCGTAGTCCATGCCCATCAGTTTGCGTTTGATGATTGATGAGATCACGAGATTGACGATCTTCTCCACCGTAATCTCGGTTTTGTCGAACATCTCCGGAATCACGATCATCGGGTAGTGGCAAGCTTCACCGATGCCGAATGCCAAGTGGCCGGCACTGCGTCCCATTGCTGCCAATACAAACCAGTTACCGCTCGTGCGTGCATCTACGTAGACTGCACGTGCGATTACCGTACCCTTGTCTTTGGCTGATTCGTAACCGAACGTCGGCGTACCCTTCGGCAACGGAAGGTCATTGTCGATCGTTTTCGGAACATGGATGTTAGCGATGGGGTATTGCTTCTCTTGGAGGAATTTCGCGATGCGATTTGCCGTTGAGGCGGTGTCATCGCCACCGACTGTTACGAGCAACTTGATGTTGTTGTCCGTAAAAAATTTGAGATTGAAGTTGTTTTCGAAATCCGAATCCTTCGGCTTGAAACGGCTCATCTGCAAGAACGATCCGCCTTGGTTGAAAATACCATCGGCCATGGTGTAGTCGATATCAACAGTACGGGGATTGGGATTGAACAGGCCGGAGTAGCCTTCGTGGAGTCCGACAACGCGGAATCCTTTGCGCAGGAACGTTTTAGCGACGCTACCTACTACGGTGTTCATACCGGGAGCCGGACCGCCACCGGTCAGAATTGCTATTGCTTCTTTCATGGTTTGATAGGGTTTTTTATGTGTTTTGAACCTAACTTCCTTTTTCGACGCCCAAAAATACGATTTTTTTTTCAATTTGCCAAGAAAAAGGGCTGCTCCGTGGGGAATGCTCCTCATGAAGGGAATAAAGTAACGCCGTAACTTTTGACGGTTACGGCGTTACTTTTTTAAACGAGGTTACGCCCTGAGCGTCGAACCCCGATGTGAATTCGGTAATTATAGTTTATTCAACTACATTTACATTGATCGCCTGTTCGCCTTTGCTACCGCTTCCGATCTCAAACTCGACTTTCTGACCTTCGTTCAACGATTTGAAGCCGTCCTTAGCGATACCCGAGAAGTGCACGAAAATCTCTTTGCCGTTCTCCGCCGTAATGAATCCGTAGCCTTTTTTGCCATCGAACCATTTTACCTTACCTGTCATAAAAATAGAAAATTAAGTGTTAATTTGTCTGGCAAAGTAAAGTAAAAATCGTTGGCTTTCAAAACATTTTGATCTTTTTTTTTGCCTTGCGTCGAAAAAAAACTATATTTGTATGCCGGACTCTTTTAATTCAAAAATGAAATGAATCGAAAAATTAAATATGCCATAGCGGCTCTGTTAGGTTTTTCAACGGCCTGCTCGACTGTAAAAACGGCTCCGAAGGGTGCTGGAAAGCCCCAACAGATTGAACCTGATACGCTGGAACGTCCCGCACCGCCACGTTTGGTGGTGATGTATGGTGTGCGTCCGCCCGAAGGTGTCAGCAAACAGATTGCGCAGCCTATCCAGCCGACCGATACGATTCCGACCTCCGAACACAAGTAAGCGATGTCGGGACGAAAACTCGGACTACGGAAGAGGTGGGCTTTGCGCGCATTTTCGGGGCTTTATGCGGCTCATGTGGCTGAGCATCGCTTGAATACGCTTTTTTGGGAGTGCACGTTGCGCTGTAACTTGGCTTGTCGTCATTGCGGCAGTGACTGCCGAATTGACCCGGGAGTTGCCGATATGCCCCTTGTCGATTTTCTTCATGTACTCGATCGGGAAGTCACCCCACATGTCGATCCGGCCGATGTGTTGATTATCTTTTCGGGGGGAGAGGTGCTTGTACGTGAGGATCTCGAAGAGGCTGGAGCGGAGGTTACGCGCCGTGGTTATCCGTGGGGAATGGTTACTAACGGGATGGCTCTTACCTCAGATCGGTTGCATCGACTGCTCCATGCCGGATTACGCTCGGTATCGGTCAGTCTGGACGGTTTTGAGACTCAGCATAATTACATACGTTGTCATCCGCTCAGTTATCAGCGGGCACTTGCTGCGGTACGCATGGTCTCGGCCGTGCCTGATTTGGCATCGGATGTGGTGACTTGTGTGACCAGTGCGATGGTTCCGCTGCTGGCCGAATTTCGCGATCTGCTGATCGAATCCGGCGTGCGGCATTGGCGGCTTTTTTCGATTTTTCCGGTCGGCCGCGCGCGCAACGACCACTCTCTGCGGATGAGCGACGAGGAGTTTCGCGCGATGCTCGATTTTATTCGTGAAACACGTCGTGAGGGGCGGATTGATGTCAGCTATGCGTGCGAAGGATTTTTAGGAGGCTATGAGGCCGAGGTGCGTGATAGTTTTTATCAATGTGCGGCCGGAATCTCGGTGGCATCAATTCGTGTTGATGGTGCGATTTCAGGTTGCACCTCGATTCGAGCAAATTTTCATCAAGGAAATATCTATACCGACAAATTTTGGGATGTCTGGCAGAACCGCTTTGAATCCTTCCGTAATCGCGATTGGGCGCGTCAGGGGGAGTGCGCCGATTGTAAGATGTTTCGTTATTGCTTGGGGGGAGGTATGCACCTACACGGTGATAACGGGGAGCTGCTCTATTGCCACTACCGGCGCACATGTAGCGATTGATAGTTAAGGCAATGATGGCAGCGTAGAGTTTGCTATTCGAGGATTATATTCGGGCGGCAGAATCTTCTCTGCATCCGAATATAATCCTCGGTGCTACTCCTTGGGCAACGATTAACGGGCAGCGCTACTTCTGTCGGAAATAGATCTGCATAGGAACGCCCGAAAAATCCCAATGGTCGCGCATGTTGTTTTCCAGAAAACGCCGATACGGTTCTTTGACGTATTGCGGCAGATTGACAAAGAAGGCAAATTGCGGTGTCGGTGTCGGAAGCTGCGTGATATATTTGATTTTGATGTACTTGCCCTTTGTTGCGGGGGGCGGGTAGTTCTCAATCAGCGGCAACAGATAGTCGTTGAGTTCCGAGGTGGAGATGCGGCGTTTGCGCGACTGATAGACACGAATCGCTGTCTGCAACACATCGAGAATACGCTGTTTGCTGAGTGCCGAGGTAAAGATGATCGGAATATCGTTGAACGGTGCCAATTTCTTCTTCAAAAACTCCGTCCACTCCTTCATCGTATTGTTCTCTTTCTCAATCAAGTCCCATTTATTGACCACAATCACACACCCTTTGCGGTTGCGAACAATTAGATTGTGGATGTTCAGATCCTGCGATTCGAGCCCCTGCTGCGCATCGAGCATCAAGATGCAGACATCGGAATTTTCGATGGCGCGAATGGAACGCATGACCGAATAAAATTCGAGATCCTCCATCGTCTTCCCTTTTTTGCGCATGCCGGCCGTATCGACCAGATAGAAATCCATGCCGTATTTGTTGTAGCGCGTATGAATCGAATCGCGGGTTGTTCCCGCAATTTCGGTCACAATGTTGCGCTCCTCTCCTAATAGGGCGTTGGTCATTGACGATTTTCCGACATTGGGACGACCGACAATGGTGATGCGGGGAAGATCTTCGATCTCATCGGCGGCGGTTTCGGCAGGTAAAGCGGCCAAAATAGCATCCATCATCTCTCCCGTACCGCTTCCGCTCATCGAGCTGATGCAGAATGGATCACCAAGTCCCAGCGCATAGAATTCATGCGAAGAGAAGATTTGGGAGTTGTTGTCCACCTTGTTGCAGACCAAAATTACCTTTTTCGAAGTGCGGCGCAAGATGTCGGCCATCATAGCATCGAGGTCGGTGATGCCGGTCGATACTTCGACCAGAAAGAGAATCACATCGGCCTCATCAATTGCCAAAAGCACCTGCCGGCGGATCTCCTCTTCGAAAACATCGTCCGAATTGATGGTGTAACCACCGGTGTCGATCACCGAAAACTCTTTGCCGTTCCAATCGGTACGACCATAGTGACGGTCGCGCGTGGTTCCTGCCGTTGCATCGACAATGGCTTTGCGCTCGCCTACAAGGCGATTGAAAAGTGTACTTTTGCCGACATTCGGGCGGCCGACGATTGCTACGAGGCTCATATTCTTTCTGTTTACGTATTTGGGGTACAAAGATAGTGCAAATAGAATTAAAAATTAAGCATTTAAAAATAAAAATTACCACGAAGCCGGCTCTTGCCTCGATTTCGAAACTGATTTTCTGCTATATTTTATTACCTTTGGCGACCGATACGCCCTCGAAAAGGACGTACCTTTTACTCTTCTCTGCTATGATTAATTACCTGCAAGTTGAACACCTGACCAAATCGTATGGCGATCTGGTGCTTTTTCGCGATTTGAGTTTCGGCGTTGCCGAAGGCGAGCGCGTCGGACTGATTGCCCGCAATGGATTCGGCAAATCGACGTTGCTCGATATTCTCGTCGGGCGCGAAGATTTCGATACGGGAGAGGTTGTCTTTCGGAACGATCTGCGTGTAGCGTATCTTTCGCAAAATCCGAATTTTCCGGCCGGAACTACCGTGCTGGCAGCCTGCTTTACGGGCGATTCACCCACATTGCAGGTTATTTCGCGCTACGAGCAAGCGATGACTTCGGGAGATGCCGAGGCGATGCACCACGCAATCACGCAGATGGATGCCGCACAAGCATGGGATTATGAGTCACGTGCAAAACAGATTCTAAGCCGCCTGAAAATCGATGAATTTGAGAAACCGGTCGAACAACTTTCGGGCGGTCAGATCAAACGTGTGGCACTGGCTAATGCGCTGCTTAACGAACCCGAGCTGCTGATTCTCGATGAACCGACCAACCACCTCGACACCGATGTGATTGCATGGCTGGAAGGATATTTGGCACAGAGTCGTCTGTCGCTTCTGATGGTCACGCACGATCGCTATTTTTTGGATCGGGTCTGCAACCGGATTTTGGAGATTGATGAACATCAGCTATATAGTTACAAAGGTAACTATGCCTATTACCTCGAAAAACGGCAAGAGCGTATGGAGGCTGCCGAAGCTCAGGCCGACAGCGATCGGAATCTCTACCGCAAGGAATTGGATTGGATGCGACGACAACCACAGGCGCGAGCTACCAAAGCGCGGTCACGGATCGAATCGTTCTACGAACTCGAAGAGCGTCTGCGTCGCGAACGTGAGCAGGGGGCTGTGCGGCTCGATGTGAAGGCTTCGTATATTGGCAAAAAGATCTTCGAGGTCGAACATCTCTCAAAAAGTTTCGGTGATCGAGTGATTCTACGCGATTTCAGCTATCTGTTTGCGCGTTACGAAAAGTTGGGCATTGTTGGCGATAACGGAGTCGGCAAATCGACCTTTTTAAAGATGCTTATGGGCGAGGTGGCTCCCGACAGCGGTATGATCGACATCGGTACGACCGTGCGTTTTGGCTACTATTCGCAGTCGGGTATCGAATTCGATGCGCAGACCAAGGTGATTGATGTGGTAACGGCGATCGCCGAATATCTGGATCTTGGCGATGGTAGGCGCATGACGGCCTCTCAATTTTTGCAATATTTCCTCTTCACACCCCAGACCCAATACAACTTCGTCGGACGATTGAGCGGAGGCGAACGACGCCGGTTATACCTCTGTACGGTATTGATGCGCAATCCGAATTTTTTGATTCTCGATGAGCCGACAAACGATCTTGATATCATGACGTTGCAGGTTTTGGAAGATTATTTGCGGAGTTTTGCCGGTTGCCTGATTGTGGTGTCACACGACCGCTATTTTATGGATAAGGTTGCGGAGCATCTGTTGGTTTTCGAGGGCGATGGACGTATTAAAGATTTTCCATCGACATACAGCGACTACTTGGAGTGGCGCACTCTGAAAGATGCCGATGCTCCTAAATCTTCCTCTCAAAGTTCCGAAAAACCGAAACAGGAGTCGCGTTCGGTCGATGCAACGCGTCTAACGTTCAAAGAAAAGCGCGAATTCGAGTCAATAGAGGTCGAGTTGCCCCAATTGGAAGCCGAAAAAAAGTCGATCGAAGAGGCTCTTGGCAGCGGTTGTCTGTCTGTGGAAGAGCTGACGGCAAACTCATTGCGCATCAGCCAACTGATCGAACAGATCGACACGTTGACGATGCGCTGGTTGGAGTTGAGCGAGAAACGGTAGTGTCATAAAACTGCTCTGAAAGCAATATTTTTCGCGAAATAATTTTGCAATTCCGGATTTTAAACCTATCTTTGTGCGCTCTTAAAAATACACGAGCCTTTGTTCGGGG
>CAYOKU010000062.1:0-15955 GCA_964404645.1 uncultured Alistipes sp. | reverse complement strand
CCCCGTAGCACCCCCTCTCCAACAACCGTTCAAGAATCGCCTCGGCAATCGCACCTCCGATCGTTGGCTCGGTTCCCGATCCGAATTCATCGATCAATACGAGGGTTGACGAGGAGGCTCCTGAAAGCATGTTTTTCATGTTCAAGAGGTGCGAAGAGTAGGTCGAGAGGTCGTTGTCGATCGACTGCTCATCTCCGATGTCGATGTAGATCGAACGGAAAACGGGTAGCTCCGAGATCTCGGAGGCTGGCACCAAAAAACCACACTGGAACATGTATTGAATAATTCCGGTGGTTTTCAGACAGACCGATTTCCCGCCTGCATTCGGGCCGGAGATCACCAAAATGTGTTTGTTTTTGTCGAGTTGCAGATCGAGCGGAATGATTTCGCGACCGGCTGCACGCAGGGTCTGTTGCAAGAGCGGGTGGCGTGCATTTTTGAGCACCAGCCGATCATCGGTCGATACGATCGGTTTCACGCAGCCGTTTTCCGATGCCCAGCGGCCTTTGGCTCGCAGCATGTCGATCAACGCCAAATACTCCCCCGAATCGGCGATCAACTCCGCATCGGGGCGGATCGCATCGGTGAATTCGGCCAATATTCGGACGATTTCACGCCGTTCGGCATACTCCAATTCACGCAATGCATTATTGAGTTCGACCACCTCGACCGGCTCAACATAGAAGGTCTTTCCGGTGGCCGATTCATCGTGGATGAAACCGCTGATTTTGCGCTTGTTCCCAGCTGACACCGGAATGACGGCACGTCCATCGCGAATTGATATTTGCGCATCGGAATCCACGATTCCAGCCCCTTTGGCCGCCGAGAGTACGGCTTGCAGCCGTTTGGCTGCTTGCCCCTCGTGTTCGTGGATCGAACGCCGGATGTCGAGCAAAACTGGCGAGGCGTTGTCTTTCACATGGCCGAAACGGTCGAGAATCGCGTCAATACGCTGGATAATTTGGGGAAAAGCCTCGACACCGCGCGTGCGTGCATATAGCATCGGATAGGTCGATTCGCGATTCCCGATAAAGGCCACCACTCCACCGATTGCCGATAATGCTTTCTGCAAAGTGACTACCTCTGTCACATCGAGGAACGACCCTTCGATACGCAATTTTGCCACGATATAATCCACATCGGGAAACTCTCCGTTCGGAAAATCTCGCTCCATATCGAGCAGTAGCCGCATCTCATCGGTGAGGGTCAGACGTTCGGTAATCTCGCGTGGAGAGGTCGAAAATCCTTCGCTTGCGAGCCGTTCTCGCGCAGCACGCATCGTGCATCGTGCGGCAACCTGCTCACGCAAACGGTCAAAACCAATCTTTTGTTCGAAAGTGGCAGGATAAATCATCATGAATGACAAAGGAAAATAGGGTCTTAAAAATTAGAGAGCACTCGGCACAACCTAATTCTTAATCTTTCTTTTTTAATTTTTCACGCTCTTTTTCCGCTCTCTTTTCGGCTTTTGCCTTGGCTTTTTCGGGATCTTTGCCGAAGACCGAAAGATGCACGTAGCGCGCCGGGTACTGTTTCACATCGGCGAGCAAGGCTGCAAGGTTGTCGCTGGTCGTTGTGAGCGAGTTGTAGAGAGCAGGGTCGTTGATGAGTTTTCCCATCGTGCCGTCACCCTGTTCGATCGCCACCAAGAGATGATTCAGACCATCAACCGCATTGGTCAACTTCTGGGCAAACTGCTGCTCGGAGAGTTGCCCAACGATGGAGTTGACTCCGCCGATCAGGCTGTCGACCCGTTCGGCGTTGTTGCCCAACATCTCGGAAAACTCGGTCAGGCTGGCAACGGCACTCCGTAGATTGCTCTTTTCGGAGGCGATGATTCCGGCCACATCACCTGTGATCGTGTTCAAATGGCTGAGCGTTCCATGGATGTTCTGCGCATTGGTCTCCATCAAGGCATTGATATTATTGAGTGTTCGCGAAAGGTCGGACGTAAGCTGCGATACCTTCTGTTTAAAGAAATCGAGTTCGGACCCTGCTACATCCATCAGATCGCGATCACGGCTCGAACGCAGCGTATCGCCCTTTTCGAGGTAGGACGTTGCCGATCCGTAGGTGATCTCAATCGCTTTGTTGCCCATCAGCCCATTGCTGAAAATCTTCGCCTCGGAGTCACTCGGAATCCGATATTGGCGTTTGACGGTGAGTTGCAAGACCACCTTGTTGCTCTGTTGGGGATCGAACCGCACGGCAGTTACCGTGCCGATTTTGACCCCTTTCATCATGATCGGGGAGGCGTTTTGCAAACCGCTTACCTGATCGTAGGCTGCATAGTAAACCGCATTGCGGCTGAAAATATCGAATCCTTTGAGGAAACGGATGCCTGCCCATGCGGAGATAATCATCACCACGGCAAACAACCCGATTTTAACTTCTCTTCTCATATTTCAATCAATTATTTGACAATTTTACCCTCCTTACAACGTACTACGAACGCCTTGGGAAATTCGCGGCGAACTTCGCGCAACCGCACCTGTGCCGCCTCGCGATCCAGGTATTCGCCCACGCCATATTTATACCGAAATACCCCCTCCGCCGAGTATTCGCGCACTTTGCGGCGATAGCTTTTGAATTGCGATGAAGAGAGCGGAATCGCTTTTGTCGAGGCGATGATCTGCACCGTAAAACGCTCTTTATCTGTCGATTTTGTTGCTGTGCTGCGCGACGACGATGTGTCGGCTCTCTCTTGAATCTGTGGCTCTGGTTTCGATCCCGATTCGACGGTTGCGGTCGGAGTCGATAAAACCTCTTCGGTGGGCACGCTGTCCGACAATACGGCGGCTGCCTCCTCGGAGTTGCGCGTTGTGAGCAGGTATTTTGAGTAGGATTTCACGGCTTGCAACAACGAACGGGCAATCTCGGTCTGCCCCTTCTCCGATCTCATATAAGCCAACTCCGAGGCGTTCGACATAAATCCGATCTCGGTCAACGCACTGGGCATGTCGGTGGCGTAGAGCACTCGCAACAACTGTGGTTTGATACCTCGCGAATGGCGATCCGCTTTGAGGTAGCTGTTTTGGATACAACGTGCAAAAGCCATGCTATATTGTCCGTAGGTAAATTGCAGATTCTGGATGTAGGCTCTCACAATCGCCGCCGTCCGTTCATCGGACATGTCGATCAGATCTTCGCGATTATTCTCATACAAGGCATTTTCGTTGTAACGTTGCTCTTTGCTGCTCTCGCCCATAATCAACGTTTCGACACCGCGGACACCCGTAGCTCGCGGTGCCGCATTGACGTGGATCGAGAGGAATAGATCTCCTCCGGCTCGGTTAGCAACATCGGCGCGAGCCTGTAAATCATCAGCCTTGGTTGCCGCCAACGCTTTGTCGCTCTTGCGTGTGTAGACCACTTTCACCCCCGCCATCTCATCCTCGATCATGCGGCCGAGTTTCAACGCCACTTTCAGCGTTAAATCTTTTTCGCGCACACCGCCATAGCAAGCCCCCGGATCCGATCCTCCATGTCCTGCATCAATCACCACAACTTTAACCCCGTGCACGGTATTATCGGCAGTCGTCGTGTTCGTGAAAAGAAGAGCCAACAGCGTGGCCAGAAGCAGTTTGATTCGTGTGCACATATTTAATAGGACAAAAGTGATCTTTCTATAATTTTTTACCTATCTTTGTCGGGCAAAAAACGCCCTGAGAGAGCGGCAGAACCGCAAATTAGGGTGGTTTTGCCGACTTGTCGGCAAAGGTACGGAAATTTTTTGGAAACTTGGACAATTTGAGGGTAAAATATCTCCTGTCGGCTGCGGTATTCATGCTGCTTGCCGGACTGATTATTGGTTCCGCAGCACCACGCGGCGTCTATATCGCACCCTTATCCGACACCCTGCAAATAGCTTCTGACTCGGTTGCAGCCGCAGCCGAGGAGCATGTACAATCGCGGCGAGAACGCCGCTTGCAAGCAAGGGTCGCCAAGGAGCAGGCTCGCCGCAACGCCGCTTTCAATGCCTTGCCGCAGCATGAACAGGATTCAATCGCCTCGTCACATCTCGATTCGTTGATCGCGCAAAAACGCGATTCGATTGTTTCGCCCGACTCGGTGCGCCGCGATTCGGCCAAGCAGCCGCGTGCCGCCAAACCGTTTCTCGATGACGAAATTGCTGGCAAGAGTACCGACTCCTTGGTGTATGACGTGCGCAACAAGATGGTCTACATCTATAATCAGGGCGATGTTACCTACCAGAAGAGCAACCTCAAAGCCGACTATATGCAGGTCGATATGGGGAATAAACTCATCTATGCCTACGGTAAACGCGATACGGTAGAGGGAAAACCGGTTATCACAAAACCTGAATTCACCGAAGGATCGGCCTCCTATCAGATGGATACGATCTCCTACAACCTCTCCTCGAAGAAGGCTAAAATCAAAGGTGTGGCCACCCAACAAGGCGATGGTTGGCTGGTGGGCGGTAGTGTGAAGAAGATGCCCGACAACACGATCAACATCCAACACGGTAAATACACCACTTGTGACCAAACCGACCACCCGCACTTCTATCTTGCCATGACCAAAGCAAAGGTCATTCCGGGTAAGAAAGTGGTTACAGGTCCAGCCTATTTGGTGATGGAGGATGTGCCGATCTACTTTTTAGGAATTCCAGAGGGCTTTTTCCCGATCAATATGGGACCCAAATCGGGTCTGTTGATGCCAACTTACGGCGAGGAGTACACCAAGGGTTTCTTCCTGCGCGACATGGGTTACTACTTTACGTTGGGCGATTATGCCGATTTGGCTCTGCGCGGTGGTTTCTATACACTCGGTTCGTGGGAGGCATCGGCCGCCTCGCGTTACATCAAACGTTACAAGTACAGCGGTAGTTTCAACATGCAGTATTCCAGTATCAAAACCGGTGAAAAAGGAGAGCCCGACTATATCAAACAGAGCAACTTCCGCGTTCAATGGACTCACTCGCAAGATCCTAAGGCAAACCCAGGGTCCACCTTTTCGGCCTCGGTAAACTTCGCGACCAGCGGGTATAGCAAATATTCGGCGACCAATCTCAATGATATTCTCGCCACCCAGACCAACTCCACGGTTGCCTACTCGAAAAACTGGGCAGGAACTCCCTTCTCACTCTCGGCAAACATGGCCATTTCTCAGAACTCGCAGAATAAATCGATCGCTGTGACCCTTCCGAATATGGTCTTCAACGTATCGCGTTTTTACCCCTTTAAACGTAAGGAGCGGTTGGGCAAGGAGCGTTGGTACGAGAAAATATCGATGCAGTACACCGGTAAGTTGACTAACTCGGTGCAGACTACCGAATCGGAGATCTTCTCGAAAAAGACGCTCGAAAACATGCGAAACGGGGTTGAACATACGATTCCCGTATCGGCATCGTTTAACCTCTTCAACTACATCAACCTTTCACCCTCGTTCAACTACAACGAGAAGTGGTATTTCAAAAGAGTTGAATACGAGTGGAACCCGGTTACCAATAAGACCGACACGTTGCCGACCGACTATGGGTTTTATCGGCTCTATAATTACAGCCTGAGTGTATCGGCCTCGACCACCATGTATGGTATGTATGACTTCACGAAGGGGCGTAAAGATCGTAAAATTCAGGCTATCCGCCACACGCTCACCCCCTCGTTCGGATTCTCGTTTACCCCCGATTTCGGCGACCCGAAATACGGTTACTACAAAAATCGGCAGACCGACTCCCTCGGACACTTCTCCTCTTACTCGCCCTATGCGCAGAATGCCTATGGCGTGCCGAGTTCCGGGCGTTCGATGTCGATGAACTTCTCGTTGTCGCAAAACCTCGAAATGAAGATACTGAGCAAGCGTGATACATCGGGAGTGAAAAAGATCAAGCTCATTGACGAGTTGCGGATCAGTGGATCGTACAACTTTTTGGCCGATTCAATGAGGCTTTCAAACATTCCGATCTCATTCCGAACCACGATCTTTAACAACTTCGGTATCAACCTCTCGGCAACCCTCGATCCCTATCGCGTAACACCGCAGGGAAAGCGTTACAACAAGCTCTTTTTCCCCGGTCGTATCGTGTCGACAGGCTGGTCGTTTGGTTACACCTTCAAGTCGCGTGACGACAAGACGAATGCTGCAATCAACGACATTACCAGTATTCCGCCCGAATACATGAATCCGTTCTACGACCCCTATAACAACCTCGATCCGGTGCTGCGCCGTCAATATATGGCACAGAGTTACTACGACTTCTCGTTGCCGTGGAATTTCGGTTTCAACTATGCGGTCAACTACTCGATCTCCTACACCAATAACGGGACAACTGGGTATAAAAAGAATGTCACACAGACACTCGGATTCAATGGGTCGCTCAATATCACGCCGAAGACCGGTATCACGTTCCAAGGCGGTTTCGACATCATGAATCGAAAATTGACGACCTCTTCGGTCTCCATATCGCGTGATCTACACTGCTGGCAGATGTCCTTTTCGTGGATTCCGTTCGGCTACCACCGCAGTTGGAGTTTCAACATCGGTGTGAAGGCCGCATCGCTTGCCGACCTTAAATACGATAAGAGCCAGTCGATGTACGACAACATGTATTAGGATGCAATCGCGCCAAACAGCTCTGGCGTGGTACGGAAAGCGGCTTTAACTCGAAACAAGCGGGCGGGAATCTATTCATTCCCGCCCGCTTGTTTTCATGACTAAAAACTGTTTCTTGTGTGAAAGATCCCTTATTGTTTGATTTTCTTCCGAGGCTTGACCATATTTTCAGGTAGTAGTACATTATCCAACTCCTCTTGACTCATCAATTTGTGTTCGAGTACCAAATCGTAGATCCCTTTGCCCGTTTTGAGAGCCTCTTTGGCCAACATGCTTGATGTTTCGTATCCCAAGTAGGGGTTGAGTGCCGTAACCAGTCCGATGCTGTGGTAGACCATGCGGCGGCAGATCTCTTCGTTGGCGGTGATGCCGACAATACACTTTTCGCGTAGCGTATTCATCGCATTAATCAACATTTCGATGCTCTCGAAGAGGCAGTGAACGATGATCGGCTCCATGACATTCAGCTCCAACTGCCCGGCCTCGGAGGCGATCGTAATTGTTAAGTCGTTGCCAATGACCCGGAACGAAACCTGATTGACCACTTCGGGAATTACGGGATTGACCTTCCCCGGCATGATGGATGACCCCGGTTGGCGTGGCGGGAGGTTGATCTCGTTGAGTCCGCAGCGTGGGCCGGAGGAGAGTAGACGCAGGTCGTTGCAGATCTTCGAGAGCTTTACAGCCAGCCGTTTCTGGGTTGAGGAGTTCATGATGAATGCCCCTGTGTCACTTGTCGCCTCAATCATGTTCGAGGCCTTTGTGAGCGGAAGTCCTGTCACAGTCCGCAGATGTTTGGTGCAGAGTTCGGCGTAATCTGGGTCAGCATTGATACCCGTGCCGATTGCCGTTGCTCCCATGTTGATCTCGTAGAAAAGGCGCATATTACTCTCCAAACGCTCGATCTCCTCGGTGAGGTTGGCAGCGTAGGCCTCGAACTCCTGCCCCAAGGTCATTGGAACAGCGTCTTGTAACTGCGTGCGCCCCATTTTGATAATGTGTGCAAACTCATCGCCCTTTGCATGGAAGGCATTGATGAGCTGGCGCAGTGCGCCGACGAGTTTTTCGATGCTGCGCACCAACGCGATTCTGACGGCTGTGGGGTAGGCATCGTTTGTCGATTGCGAGAGGTTGACGTGGTTGTTGGGATGGCAATATTGGTATTCGCCCTTCTCGTGTCCCATGAGTTCGAGTGCACGGTTGGCAATCACCTCGTTTGCATTCATATTGGTTGATGTGCCAGCACCGCCCTGCACCATATCAACAACGAATTGGTCATTGAATCGGCCGCTGCGAAGCTCTTCGCAGGCACTGATAATCGCTTGGGCGATCGCGGGATCAAGTAGCCCAAGGTCGCGATTGGCCATTGCAGCTCCCTGCTTGACATCGGCCAAGGCTCGGATCAACTCCGGAAAGAAGTTGAGCCGCACGCGGCTGATGTGAAAATTCTCGATGGCGCGCATGGTCTGCACCCCGAAATAATACTCGGCCGGAATATTCATTTCGCCCAGCAGATCGTGTTCGCGACGGGTCTTGCCCGATAGCTTGCTGTTAATTGACTCCATGATATTTTAAATTAAAAGTAAATTAAACTATTTTAGTTATGATTTATCTATATATGCAAATATACACTTTCAATTTGAACTTGCAATCAAAAAAGTAAAAAATCTGCAAAAAACTTGCTATCTTTGTTCATTCAATGCAATAAACGCATAAAATAAAATAGCATGATTTTAGATTCTCTGAAAAACAGCGCACTCTATTATAGTGTGAACCCGCGTCTGAAAAAGGCGTTTGAACTGATTGCATCTACCGATTGGATCTCCCTCGAACCCGGAATTCACGAACTTGACGGAAAAGATATTTTTGTCAATGTCATGGAGCCCGAACTGAAACAGAAGCCCGATGCCAAACTCGAAATTCACAATGCCTATATTGATATTCAGGTGCTGATTCGCGGCGAAGAGGAGTCGTTCGGATGGAGTGAACGCAAGGATTTGTGCAAGCCCCTCGGTGAGTTTGATGCCGAAAAGGATATTCAATTCTTCGATGATGTGCCCCAAACTTATTACACCGTTCGCCCCGGCCAATTTACGATGCTCTTTCCCGAAGATGGCCACGCGCCGATGGTGGGTGAGGGCCGTGTGCGTAAGATCATTGTTAAGGTGCGTAAATAAGTCACAGCCGCTATCACGAAAAAGCCGGCAATTCTCTTACAGAAAAATTGCCGGCTTTTTCGAACGGAGAGCTCTCTATTTGCCAATTCCCGAATAGTTGAATCCGGCGGCGAGTACCTCTTGTTTGTCGAAGATATTGCGACCGTCAACGATGATTTTGCGGCGCATTGTTGCCCCTAATTGTCCCCAATCGGGTACGCGAAACTCTTTCCATTCGGTAATCAAAGCCAAGGCATCGGCATCGATTGCAGCCTCGTACATCGAACGGGCGTAGTGTACGGGAGCATCTCCCAATCGCCGCTGGGTTTCGGGAATAGCCACCGGATCATATGCGTACACCTCAGCACCGGCTGCGATGAGCCGTTGGATGACGATCAAAGCAGTAGCCTCGCGGATGTCATCTGTTTCGGGCTTGAACGACAAACCCCAGATTGCGATGCGCTTGCCATGCAGATCACCCAACTGTTGCTCCAACTTCTCGTAAACCACGCTTTTTTGCAACTCATTGACCCGCTCTACGGCCTCAATCACCTGCATGGTATAACCATGCTCGCGCGCCGTATGTGCCAAGGCCTTCACATCCTTCGGAAAACACGAACCACCGTATCCGCAACCCGCATAGAGAAATTTTGTACCAATACGCGCATCGGCTCCGATTCCGTTGCGTACCATTTCGACGTTCGCGCCCACTCGATCGCACAGATTGGCGATCTCGTTCATAAACGAAATTCTCGTGGCGAGCATTGCATTGGCTGCATATTTGGTCATCTCGGCCGAGGGGATGTCCATGAACAGTACGCGGAAATTATTGATTAAAAACGGCCGATAGATCTTGCTCATTAGCTCTTTGGCCCGCTCGCTGTCGACACCGACCACTACACGGTCGGGCGACATGAAATCTTTGATTGCAGCCCCCTCCTTTAAAAATTCGGGGTTCGAAGCCACATCGAACGGAATATTTTCTCCTCGCTTGGCCAGCTCCTCCTCGATGACGGCTTTGACTCGTTGGGCTGTACCAACCGGAACCGTGCTTTTGGTGACTAATATCGTGTATTTCTTGATGTTGCGGCCAAATGTCCGCGCCACTTCGAGTACGTATTTCAAGTCAGCCGATCCGTCCTCGTCGGGCGGGGTGCCGACGGCTGAAAAGACAACCTCCACCGAGTCAAGGCAGTCGGTCAGTTCGGTGGTGAAGTGCAGACGACCTGCTTGGATATTCCGATGAACTAACTCTTTGAGCCCCGGTTCATAGATGGGTACTTCGCCGGCATTCAACATCTTGATCTTGTGATGATCCGTATCCACACAGGTAATATCTAATCCCATTTCGGCAAAGCAAGTCCCCGATACCAGACCCACATATCCTGTGCCTACAATCGCTATTTTTATCATCGTTTACAACTATTTTGGATACGTAAAATTACAATTTTTTTTGGAATGGAGCATTTTGAAGAGAAAAAAACGGCCACCGACCTCTTTTTTAGGCTAATTTTTTTTCATGCGAGCGACGATCTGTTTGGCAAAGCAGCTGCACGGATTGCATTTCTCCTCCGAAAAGCCCTGTTTCATCTCAATGGGTTGGCACGATTCCTCCCATTTCATGCGTTGTGCGAAATCGCAGAACTGTTTGACGGCAGCACCCGCCCATGTGAACGATCCGAAATACCCGAAATTCCGGTGAGGCATGCAACGCTCCGTGATCATCTCCAACAGATGAGCTACCGGTGGAAAGATATTACCGTTGTAGGTCGGAGCACCGATGATCAGCGTATCGTAGCGGAAAATATCGCGAAGTACAATCGAAGGGTCGGCATAGGTCATGTTATAAATCCGAATCTCGCCAACACCCTCTGCGGCCAATTCACGAGCAATTTGCTCGGCCATCTGCTCTGTGTTGCCGTACATCGAACCGTAGGCAATTACCACACCCGGTTCGCCTTCGTAACGACTCATGCGATCGTAGAGGTCGATAACCTTTTCGACTTGCTGCTGCCAGATCGGCCCGTGTGACGGGCAAATTGTTTCAGGAGCTACTGCACGTACTTTTTGTAAAGCTTTTTGTACCGGAACTCCGTATTTGCCGACGATGGCTGCGTAGTAGCGGCGCATCTCGTCCCAGTAGCGATTCGGGTCGAGTTGCGAATCGGTGATTCCACCATCGAGAGCCCCGAAGGTACCGAAGGCATCGCCTGAGAAGAGCGCTTTCTCTTCGGGACACCAGGTTACCATTGTTTCGGGCCAATGCACCATCGGAATCAGGTGGAACGAAAGTGTTTTTCCTCCCAGATCGAGTGTGGATCCCTCTTTGACCTCTAATGTCTTCTCGGTGATACCGTAATATCCGCCGATCATTTGCAAGGTTTTCGCGTTGCCAACGATCTGTAAATTGGGATAACGTTGTCGTAGGACGGCCATTGAAGAGGAGTGGTCGGGCTCCATGTGGTTGATGATCAGATAATCGATTGCACGATCGCCGATTGCAGCACGGATATTCCGCTCCAACCGATCACTGAAAGGAGCCTCCACGGTATCAATCAGTGCTATTTTTTCGCCGACAACCAGATAGGAGTTGTATGAAACACCATGGGGCAACGTCCAAAGAGCTTCAAAACGGGTGGTCGTGCGGTCATTCACGCCGACATAATGGATGCCGGGGAGTATTTCAGAGATAGACATAGTAACTTTTTTTGTTCAAGTTACAAAAATACAAAAAAATATAGAGATTCTATACCATTACGAAAAAACAGAGCTTGGCTATAAAGTCAAGCTCTGTTTTTCATGTGTTTAGGAGTGTTAGTTCTGGAACCACATTTTAGTCCATACCCCTTCGATCTTAGGCGCGTTCCCGTTTACGAGCGTTTCTCGGGTTGCATACGGCCAGCGATTCAGTACATCGGGATAGTTGTGGTTCACGGGAACCGTCAGTACCGGATAACCCGTACGACGTTGGTTGGCCCAAGCCTCCAACGGCCGAATCATCATGTCGATACGCTGTTGGTTCGCGATGGCTTGAATAGCCTCTGTATCGGTCATATCGGCTAGTGACTTCAATCCAGCTACAAACGTAGCCGCATCGGCCTCTTTTACCCCTGTGCGAATGCACGATGCCTCGATTGCATTGCGGTAGTGTGTGTTGGCGGTTGCTTTATCTTTGGTAACCCCCAAGCCGCGTACGTAGGTTTCGGCGATATATTGCTCCAATTCCGAGTAGGAAAAGAGTATATCCGGTGTATCTTTCTTGCAATAATAGTCGAGTTTCAGTAGTGAAACTTTCAATTTTTCGTCTGCGGTAATCCACTTTTTCGAAGGATCAAAGTAGTTCTCGCCCGCAGGAATGGCGGCGTACACTTTATCATCTGCTTCGGTCGGATTGAAGTAGAACGGAATACGAGGATCATTTACCGCCAACATAGGATCGAGAATGGAGGGGTTGGCTGCGTAGCAAGGGGGCATGATACTCGGATATTTCAGATATAATCCATAATTCGGATTGTAGTTGCCCGGCGTATCAAAATAGGGGAATGCGAAAGAGTCGGCATTTGATGCGAGCATGGCATTCTCTACGATAAGCGTTTTGATCTGCGATTTTACATCCTCATGATTTGCTAAGTAAAGCAGCAGACGCAACTTGACCGATTTAGCCAATTTTAGCCATTTTGCCATATCTCCCTTGTAGTAAATATCAAAGTCGCTGATAGAGCTCTTTTTTGAGGTGTCTATCTTGCCGATTGCTCCGTCGATTACGCCAATGAGCGCGTAAAGAATATCTTTTTGACTGTCGAATTTCGGCGTTTTGATCGTTTCGATCATCCAAGCCTCCGTGTAGGGAATGTCACCGAAGATCATGCTCGACCCCCATACCGAGATAGCAAATAAAATTTCGCATTGTGCTACGGCATTGGCATCGTTAATCCCTTGTGCCATTTCGATCGCCTTTTTTAGGTTATTACCTACGCTCGAATAGGTGCTGACCCAAGTGTTTCCGGTCGAATAAGTTGAGATGTTATACATATCTTCTCCTTCGTACCAGTAGGTTCCATCGGAAACCACCTGTGCCGGCCAGATGATCGACATGAATTGGTCTCCACCCATGCGTGTTCCGCTGTAATTGACGGCTGCGTAGTTGAACAAGTATCCCGGATCAACTTTGGTGGCAGCCAACTCATTTGTGTTGATGTCGAGCCAATCACCGCAAGATTGCATCGTCACCATGCCGCAAATTCCGACGGCAAAAATGGCTTTTTTGAGTATTTTTTTCATAATTCGAATCGTCTTAGAATGTTAATTTAATGTTGAAACCAAGGCTGCGGGTTGACGGGATGGCTGCATACTCAACACCCGAACCTACTGATGACGGACCGAAAATGCTCGATTCCGGATCAATATGCGGCACATTCGACTTGATTAGCCAGAGATTACGAGCCTCGAAACCTACGGTTAATTGACCGATTGAGCTCTTCACAAACCACTTTTTCGGGAATGAGTAGTTCAATGTAATTTCGCGCAGTTTGATGAATGTTGCATCGAAAACATTGGCCTCGGTTACCTTTGTCGAATAGTTGTTCGACCAGAATGCATAGGGGGTAACTTGTACGTCATTTTCGCGATAACCTGTCTCTGTTTTGATAACCCCTTTATCTACAAATTTTTCACGACCATTAGCGGCAGTTTCTTCGGCGACACCGGAGGTGCGGAGGTTCGAAACCGTACCCGAATACATTACACCTCCTACGCGGAAGTCAAGTAGGAAGCTTAACGACAAGCTCTTGTAAGTGAATGTATTGCCGATACCCATTGTCCAGTCGGGAGCCACCTTGCCCAAATTTTTCGTATCTGTGCTGACGGTGCGAAGGCCGGTCTTCTCATTGATGATGTAGTTTCCCTTATCATCACGTAGCCAATAGGTGCCGTACATGCTGAAAGCCTCATCTTTTTTGGCCTTAATCTGGCAGGAGTTGTAGCCCGAAGCCAAGTTATAGCTGTCGATTGACGGATCAAGCTCTACTACGCGCTGGCGGTTTGTGGCAAAGTTGATATCCAGATCCCAACGGAACGATTTCGTGCGGACGGGCGTAACACCGAGTAAAATTTCAAGACCTTGGTTTGAAATGACACCGGCATTTTTACGCATGTTAAAGTATCCGGTTGAATTGGCAACATCCAGATTGACAATGTTTTTTGTCGTCTTCTGGTAGTAGTAAGTAGCATCTAAGCGAATACGACCGTCGAAGAAACGCAAGTCGGCACCCACCTCAAACGAAGATTGATTTTGCGGTTCGAGATTCGGGTCTGGATAGACCTGTGAAGCGTAGTATGCCAGCAGACCTCCGTGTGGAATCTTGTTCGATCCGATAAACTGCAAGAAGTAGCTGTCCGAAGGATAGTACATGAAGTCGAGCTGGTAGGGGTTGGTATCACTACCGACATTGGCATAACTTGCGCGGAATTTACCGTAGCTCAGAACGTTGTTTTTCGGAAGCAACTCCGTAAAAATAAAACCAAGACTGACCGAAGGATAGAAGTACGAGCGGTGCGATTTGGGCATGGTCGAAGACCAGTCGTTACGGCCAGTTACACTCAAAAAGAGCATATCTCTCCAACTCAGATCCAATTCGCCGTAGATACCGATCAGGCGGCGTTTTACCTTGTCGTTGGTCGATGTTACAGATTTGGCATTCGAGTAGGAGTATAGATCAGCTACCAATAATTGATTGGCCTCTACCTCCAGATAGCGAGTCTCCACTTGGTTGATATTGTGGCCCAACATTGCTTTGAAATTCCACTCTTTGTTTTTACCGAATCCCAAGTCGTAAGTGGCGATTAAGTCGTTGTTGATCGAGCGATAATTGATGTCGTAGGTGTTGAAACCACCTTCCGATCCAATCGTTCCGAGCGCATAGATTTGGCGACGGGTTTCGCCATACAGATCTGTACCGAGATTGTTGGTAATGGTCAGCCCCTTGATCGGGGTATAGGTGACGATTGCCGATCCGTACATACGATCAACGGTGTTGGTGAAGAGATTTTCGTGCATATTCCAGTAGAAGTTACCTACTTTTCCCTTGCTATCCATGGTTCCCTGCTTTCCGTCTGCTGTTTTCCAATTGTCTTTGAGCAGATTGATATCCAGCGTGCGGGGGATTGTTAACACCGAGGGCATCAGGACGTTCACATCATTCGAACCCTGAGCCGGCCGACCTTCGGAGCTGGTGCGTGCATAGGTCATCGAGACTCGAGCAGAAACCTTCTCGCTGAACTTTCGCCCACCGTTGAACGAAACATTGTATTTGTCGTATTTATTTGTTTCAATAATACCGTCTTGATTGTGAGCCGTAAAGCCGAGACGGAAGTCATTTTTCTCATCACCACCGGCTACCGAAACACTATTTATATAAGTGTGTCCGGTTTTGAAGAACTCTTTCACATTGTTCTTGTAGGATTTGAGTGTTACATCTTTTCCCTGAAAGTTCTTCACAGACTGTCCCTCGATCTTGGGTCCCCAGCCATTCATATTATCTACGTTGTATTCGCCCGTGGTTCCAGAGCCTTGTGCATACGAATTTTGATAGTCGGGCAGGCGTAATACGTTGTCGAAACGGATGGATGAGTTGATAGAAACCGATGTTTTTTGCATGCGCGACCCCTTCTTGGTGGTGATGACGATCGCACCGTCCTTGGCACGCGCACCGTATAGAGCCGTTGCTGCCGCCCCTTTCAATACGTTGATTGATTCTATATCATCGCCCGAAACGTCACCCATACGGTTACCAACGTCCACTGAACCGTTCAATCCGGTCGGATTGTAACTTTGGTTGCTAACGGGCATACCGTCAATGACGAAGAGCGGAGAACCAGCCGAGCCTAACGAAGATTGACCGCGGATGATGATACGCGAACTACCTCCGGCCGTACCTGATCCTGCCGAGATGTTGACTCCGGCCACTTTTCCAGCCAGCGCGTTCAGTACGTTTCCTTCGCGGGCTTTGGAAATTTCATCGGACTTTACGGTCGAAACTGAATATCCGAGCGATTTCTCCGATCGGGTAATACCCATCGCTGTAACGACAACTTCGTCGACACCGATTGAGTCTTCTTTCATTGTTATGTTTACCAATGCTTTACCGGAAACGGGAACCGTCTGCGATTCGTAGCCGATAAATGATACCTTCAAAGAGGCGTTTGTAGCGGCGGAAATCGTAAAT
>CAYOKU010000061.1:0-16019 GCA_964404645.1 uncultured Alistipes sp. | reverse complement strand
CTGTGCCGTTATGCCGCTACGCAGCCGCCAACCTCGCCATACTGGGCTACGCTGGCATTTCTGACTCCGGCCGTCCTGCTGCTCAATGCAGTCATGTTGTTGATCTGGTTGTGGAGACGCCGCTGGCTGGTAGCATTACTGCCGGCTGCCGGCATAATTGTAGGGTTGGGCTACCTCACGGCTATCATCCAACCGCCCCGCTTCGGAAATGCAGAAACAACCGCTCCCGATTTGCGGTTGGCTACATTGAACGCCCATTCATTCAGAGAGTTAGGCAATATAAGGATCACCACGCGCGCTATCGACCAACTCTTTACGCACGAAAAGATAGAGATTGCTTGTTTCCAAGAGTTCGCAACCGAATCGAGTTATTCGGCCGACAGTATCGCCGCCCTTTTCGCCCAGCGGCTGCCCTACTTCGTGACCCAAGGGGCACAAGCGATCGCCAGCCGGTTTCCGATTCTCGCACACGAATACGTGCGTTTTCCCAACTCGAACAACGACTATATGTGGGCTGATTTGAAGGTCGGGAATCGCACGTTGCGCCTGATCTCGGTGCACTTCCAGACCTCCGGTGTCTCACACCTGAACCGGCTCTTCCGCAAACATCATCAACGCGAGGTTCCGCTCACCCTGCTGCTCGATACGCTCGATGCCAACAATCGCATCCGCACCCGCCAAGTGGAAGAGATCTGCCGACTGATCGACACATCGAGCTATCCGGTTCTTGTTGCGGGCGATTTCAACGATGCCCCCTCCTCCTACACCTATCACCGCATGACTCGGCAATTGACCGATGGTTTTCGCACATCGGGGCACGGATGGGGCACAACATTTTTCCCGATAGGGGGTTTGTTGCGAATCGACTACATCCTCTACGGCAAAGCCTTCACAAGCAGTGATTACCGAATACTACAAGAAAAAGTCAGCGACCACAAAGTTGTGATCGCTGATCTGAATTTCCGGCCATAGCCGAATTATGCCTGTCCCATTTTAGGTCCGGCCTCCGATACCGGCCCTGCCGGAGAGGGGATATCAATCTTGCCGACCGTACTCTCGTAACGGACGATATTCTCTTGCAACGATCGGAGCAACCGCTTGGCATGCTCCGGAGTGAGGATAATGCGACTCTTGACACGCGCTTTCTGCACACCGGGCAACACCGTTGCAAAATCGACAATGAACTCCGAAGTTGAATGCGATATGATCGCAAGGTTTGAATAGTGACCCTGAGCCACCGTATCATCAAGTTCGAGGTCGATCCCGAACTGCTTCATCTCTTCCATACGCCTATTCTATTTTTTACAAAGATATCTGATTTCGAGCCGTCTGATCCACTCCCGCCTAGAAAGTTTTCGATATTTTATCAACACAGCACACTCTTTTCAAAAATCGCGCGGCCTTTTTTGAGCGAGTATGGGCGAAATTCCACGCTTTTTCGTACCTTTGCTCTCTAAACTACTACGCAATTTTCAAGAAAGAATGGCAATTGATATACTGGAAGTGCTTTTCCGCGGTGTATGCGTGGGCGTAGCGGCGTCGATTACGGTCGGTCCCGTTGCGGTGCTCTGCATCCAACGCACCCTATCGAAAAGTCGAAAATCGGGCATCGTTTCGGGATTCGGCGTGGCATGTGCCGATACGTTTATGGCAATGGCCGCCCTCTTTTTTTACTCAATACTACAAACCCAAATCGAACAGTATAACACACTGTTACGGGTCATAGGCGGCATCTTTGTCGTCATCGTTGGGGTCTATATTTTTACGCAAAACCCCGTGCCGCAGATCCGTCGTAACCGCGCCGGAAAAACCAGCCTTTGGCAGGATTTCGCCTCAATCTTCGGACTTACGATCGCCAACTTCATCATGGTGATCCCCTATATCCTCGCCTTCTTTGCCGTCTTCAAAATATCGGCCGGAGAAGCCACCGAGGAGAGTTTCGGCAGCATCATCCGCTCGCTCTTCGTCATCGCCGGATTCTTCGGCGGCGCGGCCGGTTGGTGGACCATGCTGGCGTGTATCATCAACTTGTGGCGACGTCGGTTTCGCCCGCGCCATATGCTGACGATCAACCATGTAGCCGGACTCGTCATCGGAATATTAGGAATTTACACCATACTCTCCACCTACTTTGATATTTTCCCAAATGTCGGACATTAAACCCAAAATTAGAGTCGCCGTGGACGGATTCTCGTCCTGCGGCAAAAGCACTTTCGCCAAGGCAATCGCCGCCAAATTAGGCTATATCTTCATCGACACGGGCGCAATGTATCGCGCCGTGACACTCTACGCGCTCGAACACGGAGCCATCCGTTCGGGAATAGTCGATGAGGATGCCGTGGTGCGACTGCTCGACCAGATTGCGATCTCGTTCCGATTCAACCCCGAACGCGGAGCCAGCGACATCTACGTCAACGGCGATCTGGTCGAGGGCAAAATCCGCACGATTGAGGTGAGCAACTGCGTGAGTCGGGTGAGCGCTATTGCCGAGGTGCGTCGCCGGTTGGTGGCTATGCAGCAACGGATGGGAAAAGACAGCGGGGTGGTGATGGACGGACGCGACATCGGAACGGTCGTATTTCCCGATGCCGAATTGAAGCTATTTATGACGGCTGACCCCCAAGTCCGTGCAAAACGTCGCTACGATGAACTACGCGCCAAAGGCGACCTCGTTTCGCTCGAAGAGATCGAGCGCAATGTCCGCGAACGCGACAAGGCCGATATGAGCCGAGCCGTATCGCCGTTGCGACAGGCCGATGATGCGATAGTCCTCGACAACAGTCACATGACGGTTGAGGAGCAGATGGCGTGGTTTATGGAGTTGTTAAAGACAAAACTGAATCGATAAAAGGCAAAAAACGTGCGGATCGAGATTGACGACAAATCGGGCTTTTGCTTCGGCGTCGTCCGAGCAATCACAGAGGCCGAAAAAGCACTGAATGGGGAGCATACGGTCTACTCGTTGGGCGACATCGTTCATAACCGCATCGAGGTGCAACGACTCGAAAAGTTGGGTTTACGCACGATTACCCATGCCGACATGCCGCAACTTTCGGGCAAAACGCTCTTCATCCGTGCGCACGGCGAACCGCCGATGACCTACGCCACAGCCAACGCATTGGGCATCGGCGTGATTGATGCCACCTGTCCGGTAGTGGCTCGTCTGCAAAAACGAGTAGTCAAGGCACACGCACAGATGCATCCGATTGGTGGGCAGGTGGTTATCTTGGGCAAACGCGGCCACGCCGAGGTGGTGGGGCTGACCGGGCAGGTCGAAGAGCCGACATTGGTTATCGAGCAGCAGGCGGATCTGTCGCAAATCGACTTCTCACGACCGATCTACTTTCTTTCGCAGACCACGCAGAGCATCGGGCTTTTCGAGAGATTAGGCGCGGAGATGCGGCGCCGTGCTGCCGACCCGACACAGGTCTTTATCGACGACACGATTTGCCGACAGGTATCGGGGCGCGAGCAGCATCTGGCACAATTCGCACGCCGATTCGATGTGGTAATCTTCGTCTGCGGCCGCAAGTCGTCAAACGGCAAGGTACTGTTCGAGGTGTGTCGTAACGCCAATCCGCATACATACACCATCGAGGAGCCATCGGAGTTGAACCCAGCTTGGTTCGATGGGGCTGAAAGTGTCGGCATTTGCGGTGCGACATCTACCCCGAAATGGCTGATGGAAGAGGTGAAATTGAAAATAAAAAACTGACAAAAAAGAGAGACCCAAAAACCGACATACCCTACACCGCCAAACCATTCATCGGAGGCGGCATGCGACTCCGTTTGGTGATCGTTGCGCACCCCATAAATAAGGAATTAACCCCAAATAATAAGTAACTACTATGCTTTACTTCATCCGATCTGTAAAATATTTTCTCGCCATGTGCGTTTTGTGTGTGGTGATCATGTTGCTCAATCTGGCAACCGGTTTTTCGAACTTATCGTTCGACCAGACGATTTATGTGTTGTTCCACACCTCGCGTTCGCTGCTTTTGTTGGGCGCATTGGTGGTACTGGCCGCCGCCTACCCGCGCTTCGGATTCGTCACCCGTAAGGTCGAAGGCGACACCACAAAACACCGCGAACAGATCATCAACGCCTTTCGCGCTGCCGGATTTTCCCTGCGCAAGGAAGAGGACGAGGTGATGTATTTCCGCGCCGACAGAGTGATGCACAAATTGTTGTTGCTCGGCGAGGACGAAATAAAGGTTTCACAGTACGGACAATGGATTCTCATTGACGGCATTCGCCGCGGTGTGGCCAAGGTCGAATATCGACTCGATTCGTACATACAGATGCAACGCAATGAATAGATTGAAGAGAGGTTGGGCCTTTGTTGCCCTCGCGGGAGTCGCCGCACTAACGATATTTGCCGCCCGCAACGACTTCGGATTGGGGCGCAGCATGGAGCTTACGGTCAATATGATGCGTGAACTCTCGCTCAATTATGTCGATCCGGTCGATCCCGACAAGCTGATGCAGGGGGCTGCGGCCGGCATGGTCAACGATCTGGACCCCTACACCGAATTTATTCCGGAGGAGAATATGTCGGATTTCGAACTGCTTACCACCGGAAAATATGGCGGAGTCGGTTCGCTCATTCGCAAAAAAGGGGAGTGGGTCATCGTGGCTCAACCCTACCAAGGTTCACCGGCCGACCGTGCGGGGCTTCGCATCGGTGATAAGATTCTCGAAATTGACGGCAAATCGGCCAAAGGATTCACCACCGAACAGGTATCATCGCACCTCAAAGGCGAACCCGGAAGCAAAGTCAAGGTGACGGTCGAATCGCTCACCGGCGCACGCTCCACCGCAACGCTGACCCGTGAACGAATCTCAATTCCGAGCATTCCCTATTCGGGTTGGGTTGCCAAAGGGATCGGCTACATCCGCCACAGCGACTTCACCGAAGGTTCCTACGAGGAGATGCGCGCTGCGATTGAACGGTTGCGCAGTCAGGACACCTTACGTGGATTGATCCTCGATTACCGCAACAACGGTGGCGGCATCATGCAGGAGGCCGTCAAGATTCTGGGCATGTTCGTTCCGAAAGGAACCGAGGTGGTGAGCACCAAGGGCCGCACCGAAGAGTCGAAACAGACCTACCGAACCACCACCGAACCGGCCTTCGCCAATCTGCCATTAGTCGTCTTGGTCAATGGAAATTCGGCCTCGGCTGCCGAGATTGTCGCCGGAGCGTTGCAGGATCTGGATCGCACGGTGCTGATCGGACAGCGCAGTTTCGGCAAGGGATTGGTGCAATCTACTCGTCCATTGGGCTATAACACCATGCTCAAATTGACCACCGCAAAATATTACATCCCATCGGGTCGCTGCATTCAGGCCATCGACTACTCCCATTCACAAGAGGGGGCAGTCAACACCGTGCCCGACTCGCTGATTACGGAGTTTAAAACTCGCGCCGGACGCAAAGTCTACGATGGCGGAGGGGTCATGCCCGATATTCGCACCGAACCCGAATACATCTCGCGTTTCGCTATGACACTCTATGCGTTGGGCTTTATCGAGGACTTCGGTGACGACTACACACGCCGCCATGTCGGCCAGAAGATTGATGTCGGCACATTCTCAATCACCGACAAAGACTACGCCGACTTCTCCGCCTTCATGAAGGACAAGAAAGTTCCCTATGAATCGGATTCGCGCCGCGCACTCAAAGGGTTGAAAGAGGCGGCCAAAAACGACCGTTTCGCCGGTGTCGAGGCACAAATAGCCGCCATCGAGGAGAACCTCAAAGACGACACCGCCACCAACCTCGAAACCTATCGCACACAGATCACCGAATCGATCAACAACGACATCATACTGCGCCACGGATACACGGCCGGAGTGATCGAGCATGCTCTGCCAACAGACAAAGAGGTGAAAAAAGCAATCGAAATTCTCGATAACCAGAGAGAGTACACCCGCCTGACTCGCGAACAAGATACCCAGCGCAAATAAATTTAAAGAGAAAACCCATGAAAATAAAGCCCGACTTCTTTTCGTTCCGCAACCGCGTGGTAGTCATCGTGGTCGGTATTTTTTTGGGTGCGGTTTCGCTGCTCTACACCAACCACATGGCACAGCGGCTCAAAGAGAAAGAGCAACACGATGTGGCGTTGTGGGCACACGCCATGGAACGTGTCAACCGCGATGTGCTGGGGGGATCGGCCAACGACCCCCTGATTCAGGACATTGTGTCGAACGGCAATAACATCCCTTTTATCATCACCAACGAAAATTTGGAGGTGGTGGAGTCGCATCTGGTCTCCGAGTCGATCATCGACCATCCCGACCGACTGCGCCGCCAGATCGACAAATTCACCGAGGAGAATATGCCCCAACCTGTCCGTTTCATGTGGACGAACGACCACTACCACATTATCTTCTACGGAAAATCGGGACTGCTCAAATCGCTTTACTACTTCCCCTATATCCAAATTCTGGTCATCACCGTTTTTATCTTATTAGGCTTCATCGCCTTTCGCTCATCGAAACACGATGAGCAGAACCGCGTATGGATCGGACTGGCCAAGGAGACAGCCCACCAGTTGGGGACTCCAACCTCTTCGCTATTGGGGTGGATCGAGTACCTCCGCGCGCAAGAGGTAGATCCGGCAGCCGTGGACGAGATGCAGAAAGACTTGACGCATCTGATGAAGATTGTCGATCGGTTCTCGAAAATTGGGTCGGAAACCCCTCTCACGCCGGCCAATATCAATGAGGTGGTTGGAGAATCGGTCATGTACTTTCGTAAGCGCATACCGCGTAACGTAACACTCGATTACAACGGGCTGGCCATCGCCCCCGTGCAGGCCAATATCAACGCTGCCCTCTTCGAGTGGGTGGTGGAGAATCTGATGAAAAATTCGCTCGATGCGCTCCAAGGACACGGGAGCATTGATGTGCGGATTTCATCGGACGACAAACAGATCATGATTGATGTGAAAGATAGCGGAAAGGGAATTCCGAAAGGGAACTGGAAACGGATTTTCGAACCCGGATTCACCACCAAAACCCGCGGCTGGGGTTTGGGACTGTCGCTCTCGCGCCGCATCATCGAGGAGTATCATCAGGGTAAGATCGCCGTCACCGACTCCGAAATCGGAAAGGGAACCACGATCCGGATCACGCTCAAACGCACCTTTGCCTAATGCCCGATTCGTTGCAACATAGAGCCGTTCACCCAACCGCTCCGCCCGCAGACACGCTAATGCAGCACCGTGCGTATCAGCCGGAAACCGATTCGCTGGCCCTCGATACACTCGCCGCAAAGAGGGTCGACCGTTCGGGGGACTATCCGTTTCGAGTCTATTGTACGCCCGATTCGCTGCGGCTATTGGTTCGCGATGAGGAGTGGCAGAGCCGCGATGTTTCGGCCGAAGAGATCTTCGGTCAACAGTCGATTCTGATTACATCCCCCGCGGCATTCACCCCCGAACGACAGACACTCACCGGAAATGTCGTCTACCAAGGTTTTGTCTTGACGCTCGCGCTGACCTATGCCATCCTGCTCTACCGCAATTTGGGCGACATACGCACGCTCCTCGACCGCATCTCGCGCGATGCCGCATCGGGCGAACGTATCGCCGAAGATCCGGGCAGCAACGGTTTTTCGCGCTTTCTGAACATCACATCGGCCATTGGTATGTTGTTTATCGCGGTACTCATCATCAAATATAGCGACTCGCTGATCCCCACCCAACTGACCGGCATGCTCCCCCATACGGCCATCGTGGCGTTGAGTCTGTTGACGTTAGTGGCTTGGTGTGGCATCATGCTCTACCAGACCGTGCTAATGCGCGTGGTCGGGGCAATCACCCTTTCCGAGCCGTTTATCGCTCAGCTGGCACTCATCAAACGCTCCTACTTCGCCCTGCTGGTAATCATCACTTCGCCACCCCTGCTGCTCTTTGCACTCTGCCCTCACGGAACGGGAAACGTCTGGTTCTACACCGTGCTCGTGGCTACGCTTTTGGTGATTTTTGGTTACCTCAAAGAGACACTCAATCTGTTTCTTGCTAAAAAAATTTCTATTTTGCATTGGTTTTTGTACCTTTGCATCGTCGAAATCTTACCGATCAGTTTTTTATGCCTGCTCGCCGTAAGATAACGCGAAGATACAAACCTAAATTTGCATAAGATTGAAAGTTAAGAATGTATTGGTTTCGCAGCCGAGGCCCACAATTATTGAAAAGTCCCCGTTCTACGAATTGTCCCAGAAACACCATGTGGAGATCACCTATACGCCGTTTATTCGCGTTGTCGGAGTCTCTTTAAAGGAGTTTCGCGCTCAACGGGTCGAGATACTGACACATACCGCCGTAATCTTTACTTCACGCACGACCGTAGACAGTTTTTTCCACATCTGCGAAGAGGCTCGCATCACCGTGCCCGAAACCATGAAGTACATCTGTCAGACAGAGGCTGTCGCTCTGTATCTCCAAAAATACATTGTCTATCGCAAACGCAAAATCTCGTTTGCCGATGGATCGTTCACCGCTTTTATCGAACTGATCGTCAAACACAAGGAGGAAAAATTCCTGCTTGCGTTGAGCGAACCCCATAAACCCGAACTCCCCGAAACACTCGCCAAACTCAAATTGGCGGTCGATCCGGTCATCTTGGCGCGCACGATCGCCGGAGAACTCGACACGGTAAAGATGTCCGATTTCGGACTTCTGGCTCTCTACTCGCCTTCGGACGTGAAGGCTCTGATCGAGAAATTCGGGACGGAGAACCTGCCGGCAATCGCTGTATTCGGCGAAGGGACGCTGCGCACCGCTCTCGATGCCGGAATCAAGGTGTTGGCCAATGCCCCCACGCCCGAAGCCCCCTCAATGGTCAAAGCCATTGATCTCTATCTGCATAAAATAGAGAAGGGTGAACCGATCGAACCGGTTGCATTGGTAACCGATGCCAGCAAAGAGGAGTTTATCCGCAATCAGCAGCATAAATTGGCCAAAAAGGGACGCACCCGCCGCCCTACCGCCGAATCATCGCGCAAATAGAAATGATGTGCGGCAGAGAGTTGCCGCACATCATTATCGTTTAAAACCCCCATCGCTATGACCGATCAATCACTCCCCCGTACAGAACGACTTCGGTCACTCGGAGCCGTGCGACGTATCTTTGAAAGCGGTGAAAGCGGGTTTATCTTTCCATTCCGTTATGTGTGGTATGCCGAGCCGGATCTCTGCCCCTCGACCGAGGTACTCTTTTCGGTACCCAAGAAGTTCCACAAACGCGCCAACAAACGCAACCTCTTGCGCCGCCGCACCAAAGAGGCTTATCGGTTACAGAAACAGATCATCGGCAGCGAACATGCCGTGAATCTCGACTTAGCGTTGATCTATTCGTCAAAGGAGATTTTACCCTATAAAACCATTCGTAATGCGCTGCGCAAAGTTTTGGAATCGGTCGTGGAGCATCTTTAAGCGAATCTGCACCCTGCCGCTGATCGTGCTGGTGCGGTTCTACCAACTCTGCATCTCGCCCTTCACCCCGCCTTCGTGCCGCTTTACACCCACCTGCTCGCAATATGCGTTGGAGGCGTTGCGCAAACACGGGCCTATCAAAGGGTTATGGCTCTCGGTGCGCCGCTTGGCCAAATGCCACCCGTGGGGTGGCAGCGGATACGACCCCGTACCATAGCGGTCTATGGCTCAATCATTCGGGCAATCGCAAGACTCTCCCACTGATTCGAATTCGAGGGTCACATGGTGAATGCCGGCATGATCCAACAGCGAACGAAGCTGTCGTTTCAGCGCGGAAGGAGAGCATTTTCCATCGACAACCACATGAGCAGTAAGAGCATTTTCGGTGGTACTCAATGCCCAGATATGGATATGATGCACAGCCGCAACTCCTTCGGTCTGCACCATTAACGCCTCGATATGTGCCGCATCAATGTCGGCCGGAACACCGTCCAAAGATAACCGTAGGCTATCGCGTGTCAGCGACCAGACCGAAGCAACGATTACGCCGGCCACCGCAAGACCCACAATCGGATCTATAATCGTCCAGCCGGTCAGCCCGATCACCACTCCCGAAACCAATACACCGACCGACACTAACGCATCGGCTGCCATGTGAAGATAGGCTCCCTTGACATTGAGGTCGTGTTTGCGATCCTTCATAAAGAGCCAAGCCGTGAAGGCGTTTATCACCACGCCGATACCGGCTGTCCATGCGATCGCTCCGCCCAAAACGGGTGCAGGGTTGAGCATGCGATCGACACTCTCGGCGACAATCACCCCAACGGCCACCAGCAGAATGACAGAGTTGAATAGCGAAATCAACACGGTGCTTTTTTTATAACCATAGGTATAGCGCGGCGTTGGGTGTGCCTGAGCCAAGCGAAAGGCAAGCATCGCCAACAGCAGGCTCGCTACATCGGAGAGGTTGTGTCCCGCATCGGAGAGCAACCCCATCGAAGAGTAGGCCAAACCGACCGAAAACTCAACCACCACGAAGGCGGCATTGACTGCAATACCGATCAAAAAGGCGCGGTTAAGCGAGGAGACGGAGTGGTCGTGGTGGTTATGGTGGTCGTGTGCCATGGCTATAAACCCTGGTCGGTGATCGAATGCTCGATCTCGGAAAGTTCGACAATCTTATTGACGATGGCGTAGATCGTAAGTCCGGCCACCGAACGAATCTGTAATTTAGAGGCGATGTTGCGGCGATGGGTAATCACCGTATGTGCCGAGATGCAGAGCTCATCGGCAATCTGCTTGTTGGTCAACCCTTTGACCACACACCCGATCACCTCCTTTTCGCGAGCACTCAACGGAGCCGATTTCTCGCCGCGCGGGCCTTCGGCCGCCAGCCGTTCGACTGCCGGAATAAAGATTTCGTCCTCCACGGCATTGTGGGTCGCCAACTCGTGCTCGCAGGTGAAGATGTCGAACAACGCCCCGTTCAACTCGTTCGTTTCATCCGACGGGTAATATTTAATGATGATATTTTTCAACTCGGAGAGCTTCGCCTCGATCTGATCGTGACGAGAGCGAAATTCGTCAATCGAATAGAGATCACTCCCCGCACCCGTCAGCAATCCGGTGACATAGGGGAAAACGGTCTTCTCCTCATAGGCCATGTGTTTGTGAACCTCGGCAACATATTCGTCGAAAAAGCGGATGATGGCAAACGAAACATCGCTATGGCTACAATCGACCGCCTCGATCAACTTGCGACGGATGGCTGGCAGCCTGAAATCGAGGAAATAGCCGTGCGAATTGTGCAGGTAATCGGTCAGAGCCTGCACCGAGACCTGCCGCGACAACTCTGTGCCGTTGCCGTAGTTAAGCAGCAGATTGACCACGGCCAGAAAGGTCGGCGCATCGACTTTGCTCTCTGCACATACCTCGGCAATCGTCTTGTCGCCAAATCCCAACGCAATGCCGAAACGACTCATCACCTGCAACACGGCATAGCGGTCGCAAACCAAATCGCACATCCGGTTCTCTTCGGTATATCCTCCTGATTTATACATCTCTTCCTTTTATTGGTACAAAGATAGTGCGACAACAGCCATGCCGCAATACCTACACTTAGGTATTAACGCCGTGAAATATCGACATAGGTGGTCTGCAACATCGTGCGCCCCACCTCCAAGAGTTCGGGATCGCTCCCCGGCAACGATTCTCCACTTGCCGCATCCCAGATCGCTTGGCCGTGGGCATCGACTACCCCAAAACCATCGTTGAAGGTGTAGTAGGCAAATTTGCGGACAAGAGAGTCGGGTGCAAAGAGATCTTTGCTGTAATCGTAATCGGCGTGCGAGAGGCCGAGTTGCCCCAGCAACGTAGCACAGAGGTCGATCTGCGAGCCATAGCTCTCCACCGTATGCGGTGCGGCGATAGCACCTCCCGTCCAGATCATCGGAATCCGGTGGCGCAGCGGCTCGTTATAGAGCAGCGTGCGCGGATAGGGATAGCCGTGGTCGGCAACGAGCACAACAAGCAGATTTTGCCACGCCGGAGAGGCTTTGAGGCTGTCGATCATCCGCCCCACACAAGCATCGGAGAAGGCAGCAGCATTGAGAATCTTATCTTCGAATTTGTGGTAGGGAACTTCGAACGGTTCGTGGCTGCTGAGGGTCAACAGTCCGGCCAAAAACGGTTTGCCTGCGCGGTCGAGGGCAATCACCCGATCCGCAAACCATGCGCAAACCACCTCGTCATCGTAGCCCCACTTCGACACCGGAGCATCGAAGTGCATATCTTTCTGCCAGACAAGTTCTTGCCATCCGGTGGCGTACATATAGGAGGCTTGGTTGGTAAAATTCAGATCGCCGCCATAGGCAAAACTTGTCGCATAGCCCTCGCGGGCAAGCGACCGCGCCACAGAGGGTAAGTTGCTGCTTTTAGCCGGCAGTTTCATGATCGAGATCTGCGTTTGAGCCGGAAAACCGCTCAGAATCGCCACCTCTCCTCGATCGGTACGGAACGAATTGGCAAAGAAATTTTCAAACCAAATGCCCTCGTTTTTCAGACGTTGCATATTGGGCATCACCGCCTGACCCTCCGATTGGGCATCCATCAACGTGCGGGCAAAACTTTCGAGAATCACCACCACCACATTCGGCCGGCCACCATTGAGTACCCGCTGAGTCGGCGGTTGGGCTGCTACATTCCCGCGTAACGCTTCGAACCGCGCCGCACGTTCCGCCTCCGGATAGAAGGGGTAAGCCGCCGCATAATCAATCTGTTCGCCCAAGCTCGACAAAAACGAAAAAACCGGATTGATCGCCGCATGATTCAAAAAAAGACGCGGACTGAAATAGACCTTCGAAACATTGGCCACCGAGGTGCCGACACCTCCGCGGATTGCCAGAAAATCAAATCCGCCAAGCAGCAAGACCACCAACGACCACCCCGCCGCACTGCGCCACGCAAACCGCTCACCCCCGAACCCGCGCACCGTAATACGCCGATAGACCCAGAACAGAATGGCGGCATAAGACCCGAAGATCAATATTTGCCGAACTCCAAGCCACCAATCAATGCTCGCCACAGCCTCTTTCGGATCGGCGAGGTAGATCAAAATGGTAGAGTCAATCCGGAACCCCCAATAGGGATAAAGCCCCAAATCAACGGCGAAAATTGCCGCCGTAAGGAGCGACACAAGGGCAAAATAGGTCGTCAGCACCACCCGAAGCGGCCGTTCGGGCAGACGCACCCACAACGACACCAGCACAAGCAACAGCGGAATGACCGTCACATATCCGGCCACCGTCAGGTCGAGTTTCAGGCCGTGAACAACCACCGCCAGCCAATCGGCCAAGACAAGTGAGCCATCAGCCTGCGCTCGGTTGAAAAGCATGAAAAAGGGCTTTTGGAGCACCATGAAGAGCACGGAAACCCCAAAGACCGAGCCGAGAAAAGTAAGCCTGCGCTTCATGGAGCAATCCGAACTAAATCTTCTCGCCGTAGGCCAGATCGCCGGCATCGCCGATCCCCGGTACGATATACGAACGCGAGGTCAACTCTTCATCGACAGCCGCTGCCCAGATCGTTGTGGTTTGGTGCGGCATATTTTTCTGCACATAGTCGATCCCTTGTTCGCTGGCAATCACCGCTGCGACATGCGTATGCGCCGGCATTCCCCCTTTTTCGCACAAGGCATTATAGGTCAATACGAGCGATGATCCGGTGGCCAGCATCGGATCGACCAGCAGCAACGTTTTACCTTCGAGGTCGCCGCACGAGATATACTCGACCTTCACCGTAAATTTACCGTCCTTCGTACTCTTACGATAGGCCGAAACAAAGGCGTTCTGCGCATTGTCGAAGTAGTTGAGAAAACCTTGGTGGTAGGGTAATCCGGCACGCAGGATCGTGGCAATCACAATTTGGTTGTCGATCTGCTGCACCTCGGTTTCGCCCAACGGGGTCGATACCACGCGCGGAATGTAGTCGAAGCTCTTCGAAATTTCGTAAGCCGTAATCTCGCCAATGCGCTCCAAATTGCGTCGGAAACGCATCGAATCCTTCTGAATCTTTTTGTCACGGATCTCGGCGATAAATTTGTTGAGTACCGTGTTTTGCTGGTTCAAAATATGCAATGTCATAACGTTTGAATGGGTTTATAGGATCAATAGAGGAAATTGTTGAACGGGTAACGGCCGGCATGGATCTCGCGTACCATGCCGTAGAGATCGGTTCGGAACTTCTCAATGTTGGCCTTGGTGCGCGCCGACAGAAAAATACAGGGGGTATTGGCCTGCGCAATCCAACTCTTTTTCAGATCATCGAGCGAACGATTTTCGCGCGTGGCCGGAGTCAGGTCATCGGCCTCTTTTTGGATATAGGTGTAGGCATCAACCTTGTTGAAGACCAGATAGACCGGTTTTTCACCGGCTCCGATCTCCTGCAAGGTCTGCTTGACAACGGCAATCTGCTCCTCGAACTGCGGATGCGAAATATCGACCACGTGGATCAAGAGATCGGCCTCGCGCACCTCGTCAAGAGTCGACTTGAACGACTCGATCAACTCGGTAGGGAGTTTGCGAATGAATCCCACCGTGTCGGAGAGCAGGAACGGCAGGTTGTCGAAGACCACTTTGCGCACGGTCGTATCGAGCGTGGCAAAAAGTTTATTCTCGGCAAAGACTTCGCTCTTCGAGATCAGGTTCATCAACGTCGATTTCCCCACATTGGTATAACCCACCAACGCCACACGCACCATTGATCCGCGATTTGATCGCTGCACCGACATCTGCCGGTCGATCTTCTGCAACTCCTCTTTGAGTTTCGAAATGCGGTTGCGAATGATTCGCCGGTCGGTTTCGATCTCGCGCTCGCCGGCTCCACCACGAGTTCCCGTGCCGCCTCGCTGGCGTTCGAGGTGAGTCCACATGCCCGATAAGCGAGGTAACAGATATTCGTAGTTGGCCAACTGCACCTGTGTCTTGGCATAGGCAGTCTGCGCACGCGAAAGGAAAATGTCGAGAATCAAGCGCGTGCGATCGAGGATTCGACACGGCATCTCCTTCTCAATATTGCGGGTCTGCGAAGGCGAAAGCTCATCGTCGAAGATCGCCACATCAATCTCATTTTCGGCACAGTACGCCGCAATCTCTTCCAACTTACCGGGGCCAACGTAGATCCGCGACGAAGGTTGTGCAAGACGTTGCGTAAACCGTTTCACGGTATCGAGGTCGGCGGTTTCGGCTAAGAATGCCAACTCATCGAAAAACTCCTCGGTTTGGCGCATATCCTGTCCGTCACGCACCACTGCAATCAGCACGGCGCGTTCGCGCGCGTGGAGAGTCGGTTCGACATCGGGTCTGTTTTTTATCTTCTCTTCTACCATAATGACGTTAAAAAATGAATCGTAAATCGCGGCTGTCGGGAGCCATCGTGAGGCTTGACGGATCGTTTCTACATGAAGTGCAAATAACGTGACAATTCGAAATTCGGCGCGCAAGAGCCACCGACCTGCGACAACCCCTCATCGTGAGGTCGCGCAAAGGTTCACCGGCTTGATTCATTGGTACAAATAAGGGTATCCGCCCAGAAGAGGATACCCTTTATAAAAAGCATGGAAATAAATTAGTTCTGTACGCGGAAGTCAACCGGCAGGGTATACTTGACACGAACCACTTGGTTACGCTGCTTACCCGGGCTCCACTTCGGTGACTTGTTCAACACGCGGATCGCCTCCTCGGAGAGTGAACGGTCGGGGGTTTGAAGCACCTGAATGTTGGTCAGACGGCCGTCTTTCTCGATCACGAAGGTCAAAACCACACGACCTTGGATACCATTTTCGAGCGCAATCTGCGGGAACTTCACGTTGGTCTGAACCCATGTGCGGAAAGTATTGAGGTCTCCTCCTTGGAACGAAGGCATCGTCTCGGCGATCAGGAACGGCTGGTCGTCTTCGATCTGCTCCTCTTTCACCTCAACCTGCTGTACGACTTCGGTATTCTCATCAAACTCGGCGAAATCGACATTGGTCGTGTTCTTCGTGTCGTTTGTGTGGTCCTGGTAGTTGTCGGCTTT